>JBATEA010000341.1:0-9314 GCA_049663745.1 Steroidobacteraceae bacterium
TCTGCGCGCCCATCGTCGCGCGCGAAGCGCGCGCGCAGGGCAAGGCGTTGCACGCGCACTGGGCGCACATGGTGATTCACGGCACGCTGCACCTGCTCGGATTCGACCACCAGCACGCGGCCGACGCGCGCCGCATGGAGGGACGCGAGCGCGAACTGCTCGCGAAGCTCGGATTCGCGGACCCCTACGGAGATTGAGAGCATGACCGAGCGCAAGCCCGGCAGGAAATGGCTGCGGCGCCTCATCAAGGAAGGGCCTGGCGATCGCGCCGAGTTGATCGAGCTCCTGCGCGACGTCGCGCGTCGCGGCGTGCTCGGGGCCGATGCGCTCGCAATGATCGAGGGCGTGCTGGGGGTCGCCGACCTGCAGGTGCGCGACATCATGGTGCCGCGCTCGCAGATGGTCGTGCTGGAGCGCGACTCCGCGCCGGGCCAGCTGTTGCCGCTCATCATCGAGTCCGGGCATTCGCGTTTTCCGGTCATCGGCGACGACCGCGACCAGGTGGTCGGCATCCTGCTCGCGAAGGACCTGCTGCGCTACTACTCGGAGGGAGCGACGGGCGCGTTCGACATCCGCGAAGTGCTGCGATCCGCGGCATTTGTGCCAGAGAGCAAGCGGCTGAACGTGCTGCTGAAGGAATTCCGCGTCAGCCGCAACCACATGGCGATCGTGGTGGACGAGTACGGCGGCGTCTCCGGTCTCGTGACCATCGAGGACGTGATCGAGGAGATCGTCGGCGAGATCGCCGATGAATACGACATCGACGAGGACCAGACCATCCGCCGCGAGGGCGACCGCCAGTTCGTCGTGCTCGCGCTGACGCGTATCCAGGAATTCAACGACTACTTCTCGGCCCGGTTCAGCGAGGAAGAATACGACACGATCGGCGGCCTGGTGATGCACCAGTTCGGCCGCCTGCCGCGGCGCGGCGAGTCCGCGACGATGGAAGGCTACGAATTCAAGGTGCTGCGTGCCGACCGCCGCCGCATCGACCAGCTGCGCGTGACGACTCCCGCACCGGTGCCACCGCGCGCCGGCGATACGCGCGCGTCCTGAATGAGGCTCCAGCGGCACGGCTACTGGCTCGCCGCGCTTGCGGGCGCGATGACGACGCTGGCCTTCGCACCGCGCGGGATATTCCCGCTCGCCTTGCTGGGACCGGCGTTCCTGTTCCTGCTGTGGGATGACGCCGTGCCGCGCCGGGCCGCGAAGCTTGGCTTGGCCTGGGGCGCGGGACTTTTCCTGGCCGGCACCTGGTGGATCTACACGGCGGTTCATGATTTCGGCGGCGCGCCGGCCTGGATGGCCGCGCTGATACTTCTGGTGCCGGTCGCGGTCATGGGCAGCTACTACGCGCTGCTCGGCTGGGTCGCCACGCGCATCGATCGCCGGCCGCGACTGTTGCACTGCCTGCTGTTGTTGCCGGCCGGGTGGACCCTGATCGAGTGGCTGCGCGGCTGGCTGTTGTCCGGTTTCCCGTGGCTTCAACTCGGCTATGCGCACAGCGACAGCCCGCTCGCGGCGCTCGCGCCCATCGGCGGCGTCCACCTCGTGGGACTCGCGAACGCGGTCACCGCGGGCGCGCTGCTCGTGCTGTTGCGCGGCAGCTGGCGGGAACGCGGCATTGCGCTCGCCGTGACCATCGCGGTCTGGGGCAGCGCCTGGAGTCTCGCGGCGCGACAATGGACCGCGCCCGTCGGCGGCGAAGTCAGCGTCGCACTGCTGCAGGGTGCGATCCCGCAGGACGAGAAGTGGCAGATGCAGAACCGCCAGGCCACGCTCGAGCGTTACCGCCGGTTGAATCGCCAGGCGCTGGGCCAGCAGCTGATCGTCTGGCCGGAATCCGCGCTGCCATTGCTGGCGCACGAGGCCGATGTCTATCTGGCCTCGATCCGCGCCGAGGCGCGCGCCAGCCATTCCGACGTGCTGATCGGGCTGCTTCGTTACGATTTCGAGACCGGCGAGATCCGGAATGGCCTCCTGGCCATGAGCGCATCCGGCGACTCGTGGTATTACAAGCGCCGCCTGGTGCCCTTCGGTGAATTTTTTCCCGTGCCGGATTTCGTGCGCCGCTGGATGCGGCTGATGAGCTTGCCGTACTACGACATGACGCCGGGGGCCGAGCACCAGCCGCCATTGACGGCGGCGGGGCAGAAGCTGGGGGCGACGATCTGCTACGAGGATGCCTATGGCTCCGAGCAACTGGCCGTGCTCGGCGAGGCGACGCTCCTCGTCAATGTCACGAACAACGCCTGGTTCGGCGATTCGGCCGCGCCGCACCAGCAACTGCAGATGGCGCGCTTCCGTGCGCGCGAGGCCGGGCGCAGCCTGGTTCGCTCGACCAGCAACGGCGTCACGGCGGTCATTTCCGCAGACGGGTCGATCAAGGCCAGGGCGCCGCAGTTCGTGGAGGCGGTGCTGAAATCCAGCGTGCAGCCGATGACCGGGCTCACGCCCTATGCGCGGACCGGCAACTGGCCGGTGCTGCTCGCCTGCCTGCTGATGATCGCGGCATGTATCGGTTATCCTCGTTTCAGATGAAAGAGCGCTACGAACCCGCCGAAATCGAGTCCGCCGCCCAGCGCGAGTGGGACGCTGCGGGCACGTTCACGGCCCGCGAGGACCCGGCGCGGCCGAAGTATTACTGCCTCTGCATGTTCCCGTACCCGAGCGGCCGCCTGCATATGGGGCATGTGCGGAACTACACGATCGGTGACGTGCTCGCGCGCTACATGCGCATGCAGGGCTGCAACGTGCTGCAGCCCATGGGCTGGGACGCCTTCGGGCTGCCGGCGGAGAACGCCGCGATCGAGAACGGCGTCGCGCCAGCGCGCTGGACCCGCGAAAACATCGCGTACATGAAGGGCCAGCTGAAGTCGCTCGGCTTCGGCATCGACTGGTCGCGCGAGCTCGCGACCTGCGATGCGGATTACTACCGCTGGAACCAGTGGCTTTTCCTGCGCATGCTCGAGCGCGGCATCGCCTACAAGACGACCGGTGTCGTCAACTGGGACCCGGTGGACCAGACCGTGCTTGCGAACGAGCAGGTCATCGACGGGCGCGGCTGGCGGACTGGCGCCCTGGTCGAGAAGCGCGAGATCCCGATGTATTACCTGCGGATCACACGCTACGCGGACGAACTCCTCGCCGCTCTCGACGCCTTGCCGGACTGGCCGGAACGCGTGCGCGTGATGCAGGCAAACTGGATCGGCCGCAGCGATGGCGTGAATCTTTCCTTCCCCTACGACATCGGCGGCGTGCGCGGCGAACTCAGGGTGTTCACCACCCGCGCCGACACGATCATGGGCGTGAGCTTCGTCGCGGTTGCGGCGGAACACCCGCTCGCGGAGCTGGCGGCGACCCGCAATGCAAAAGTGCGCGCATTCGTGGACGAGTGCCGCCGCGGCAGCGTCATGGAGGCGGACCTCGCGACGATGGAGAAGAAGGGCGTCGCGACCGGGCTTTTTGTGCGTCACCCGCTGAACGGGGCTGAGCTTGAAGTTTGGGTGGGCAATTACGTGCTGATGGCCTATGGCGAGGGCGCCGTCATGGGCGTGCCCGGCCACGACGAGCGTGATTTCGCCTTCGCGAAGAAATACGGACTGCCGATCCTGCAGGTCATCGATGTCGATGGCCGGCCATACTCGACGGGGGAATGGCAGCCATGGTACGCGGAGTACGGACGCTGCATTCATTCTGCTCCCTACGACGGTCTCGGCTACTCGGCCGCGACCGATGCGATCGCGAAGGATCTCGAGGTGAGAGGCCTTGGCCGCAAGCAGGTCGTCTGGCGGCTGCGCGACTGGGGCATTTCGCGCCAGCGTTACTGGGGCTGCCCGATTCCGATCATCCACTGCCCGTCCTGCGGCGACGTGCCCGTGCCCGATGACCAGCTGCCGGTGCGCCTGCCGGAGGACCTGGTGCCGGACGGCTCTGGCAATCCGCTGGCGAAGACGCCTTCATTTTTCGATTGCCGCTGCCCGAAATGCGGCACGGCCGCGCGCCGCGAGACGGACACGATGGACACATTCGTCGATTCGTCCTGGTACTTCTTCCGTTTCGCATCCGCAGGCAACGACCGCGCGATGGTGGACGAGCGCGCCGCCTACTGGATGCCGGTCGACCAATACATCGGCGGCATCGAGCACGCGATCCTGCACCTCCTGTATTCGCGCTTCTGGACCCGCGTCATGCGTGACTGCGGCCTGACGAAGCTCGATGAGCCGTTCCGGCGCCTGCTGACGCAGGGCATGGTGCTGAACGAGATCTGGTTCCGGAAGCCGGTATCCGGGCGCATCGTGTATTACAACCCCGCCGACGTCGCGGCAGTGGGCGAGGGTGACGCCCGCATCGGCTCCCTGAAATCCGACGGACAGCCGGTGGAGTATGGCGGCATCGGCACGATGTCGAAGTCGCGGCGGAACGGCGTCGATCCGCAGGAGCTGGTTGACCGCTATGGCGCCGATACCGCGCGCCTCTTCGCGATGTCGAACGTGCCGCCCGAGCACACGTTCGAGTGGTCCGACGAGGGCGTGGAAGGCGCGTTCCGTTTCATGAAGCGCGTGTGGAAAATCGTCCACGCGCACGTCGCCGGCGGACTCGCGGACCCGCTGGTTCCCGCGTCGCTCGACGGGCCGCAACGCGGGCTGCGCCGCCAGGTGCACCAGACGCTCATGAAGGTTGGCGATGACATTGGCCGCCGGCGGACATTCAACACGGCGATCGCGGCCGTGATGGAACTGCTGAATTCGCTGGGCCGCTTCGCGGACGCCTCGCCGCGGGGCCGGGCCGTGATGCAGGAGGCGCTGGATCTCGTCGTGCTGATGCTATCGCCGTTCGTGCCGCATGCGGCGCAGGCGCTGTGGCGCGAGCTCGGGCATGGGTCCGCGATCGTCGATGAACGCTGGCCGAAGCCGGACCCGGCGGCGCTCGTCCAGGACACGGTCGAGATCGTGGTGCAGGTCAATGGCAGGCTGCGCGGGCGCGTACCCGTGCCCGCCGGCGCCGACGAGGCGATTGCGCGCGCAGCGGCGCTCGCCGATCCGGGGGTCGCGAAATTCGTGGGCGGGCAGCCTGTGCGAAAGCTGGTGTACGTGCCCGGCAAGCTGATCAACGTGGTGATCTGATGCGAAGACTGCTCCGATGCGTGGCGGTTTGCTGGATGGCCCTGCTGTCGGGCTGCGGCTTTCACGTGCGCGGCCAGGCGCCATTGCCGCCTGCGCTCGCGGCGCCCTATCTCGAAGCCAGCGACCATTATTCGCCTCTGTACGCGGCGCTCGTGACGCACCTGCGCGCCGCGGGTGCAAGGCTCGCGACCGATCCCGCTGCCGCGACCGCGGTCATTCACCTGCACAAAGACGCTACCGGGCGCGAACTGCTGTCGGTCTCGGCCCGCAACACGCCGGGCGAGTATGAGGTTTATTACAGCGTGGAATATTCCGTCACCGCGAGTGGCGGCGAGCTGCTCGCGCGCCAGCGGGCGACGCTGACCCGCGATTTCGCCTATGACGAGAATGCGGTGCTCGCCAAGGAGCACGAGGAGCAGTCGCTGCGCACTGCGCTCGCCGACGAACTGGCCGGCCTGGTGCTGAGGCGGCTGGCGGCCCTTTGAATCTCTCGGTATTCGACGTCTTCAAGGTCGGCGTCGGGCCCTCGTCCTCGCACACGATGGGGCCGATGCTGGCCGCGCGGATGTTCGTGCAGGACCTGGCGGCGCGCGACCTGCTCACTCGCACGACAGAGGTTTTCGCGCAGCTCTACGGTTCACTCGCGCTGACCGGTCTCGGTCACTGCACCGACCGCGCCATTCTGCTCGGCCTCGAAGGAAACGATCCCGCGGGATTCGATCCGGCGATCATGGAGCCGACGCTCGCACGCATCCGCGGCAGCGGCCGGCTGCGGCTGCTGGGGCGCCACGAGATCGCATTCGACGAGCCGATGAATCTCCTGTTCCACCGCGACCAGATGCTGCCTGGCCATTCCAATGGCATGCGCTTTACGGCGCGCGACGCCGAAGGCCGCACGCTGCTCGGCGAGGAAATGTATTCAATCGGCGGCGGCGCCGTGCAGCGCGAGGGCGAGGATCCGGGCGCGACCCCGGCGGACGCACCCGAGCTGCCGCTGCCATTCGCGGACGCCGGGGAACTGCTGGTCCGCTGCCGCGAAGCGGGCCTGACGATCGACCAGTTGATGCTGCAGAACGAGCTGGCCATGCGCGAGCCCGCTGCGATCGACGCCGGACTCGCGCGCATCTGGAGCGTCATGCAGGCCTGTGTCGAACGCGGCTTCGCGGCCGAGGGCGTCCTTCCCGGTGTGCTGAAGGTGACGCGCCGCGCGCCGCGCCTGCGGCGCCTGCTGCTGGCCGAGGCCCCCGGCGGCCTCGTGGACGCGATGGAATGGGTCAATGCCTGGGCGCTCGCCGTCAATGAGGAAAATGCGGCGGGAGGGCAGGTCGTCACGGCGCCGACCAATGGCGCCGCCGGCATCGTGCCTGCGGTACTGCATTACTACGTGAAGCTGTGCCGGGGCGGCGACGAGGCGGGCGTGCGCAGGTTTCTGCTGGCGGCCGGCGCTGTGGGCCTCCTGTACAAGCGCAATGCGTCGATCTCGGGCGCCGAAATGGGCTGCCAGGGCGAGGTGGGCGTCGCCTGCTCGATGGCGGCCGGTGGGCTGGTCGCGGCGTTCGGCGGCTCGAATGTGCAGGTCGAGAATGCCGCGGAGATCGGCATGGAACACAACCTCGGCCTGACCTGCGATCCCATCGCGGGGCTGGTCCAGATTCCCTGCATCGAGAGAAACGCGATGGGCGCCGTCAAGGCCATCAATGCCGCGCGCCTGGCAATGCGCGGCGACGGTTCGCACAAGGTCTCGCTGGACCAGGTCATCGCGACCATGCGCCAGACCGGTCTCGACATGTCGTCGCACTACAAGGAAACGTCGCGGGGCGGTCTCGCGGTCAACGTCCCGGAGTGCTGACTGGAAAAGGGGACGCAACCCTTTAAAGGGGTGCGTCCCCTTTTCCAGTTTCAGCCCGCGAAACGATCCGTCGCGCGCACCAGCTCGTCGGTCATGCCGGTCTCGAAGGCCGAATGCCCGGAAGCCGCGACGACGCGGAAATCCGCTTCGGGCCAGACGCGGTGCAGGTCCCAGGCCGTCATCATCGGGCACACGACGTCGTAGCGGCCTTGCACGATGACGGCCGGAATGTGGCGGATCCGTTCTACGTCGTCCAGCAACTGGGTTTCCTTGCGCAGAAAGCCGCCGTTGACGAAGTAGTGGCACTCGATGCGCGCGACCGCGAGCGCGAAATCATCCTCGCCCCACTTGCGGACATTGTCGTCGTCGGTCAGCAGGAAGCTGGTCGATCCCTCCCAGACCGCCCAGGCGCGCGCAGCGGCGATCGCGGCCGCCCGATCCGGCCCGGTCAGGCGGCGGTGAAAAGCGCGCATCAGGTCGACGCGCTCCGCTTCGGGGATCGGAGCGACGTAATCCTCCCAGCGATCCGGAAACAGCGCACTCGCGCCCTGCTGGTAGAACCAGTCGAGCTCGCTCCTGCGCAACAGGAAGATGCCGCGCAGCACGAGTTCCGTGACGCACCCAGGGTGCGCTTCGGCATAGGCGAGTGCCAGCGTCGAACCCCAGGAACCGCCGAACACCTGCCACCGTGCGATGCCCAGGTGTTCACGCAACCGCTCGATGTCGGCGACCAGGTCCCAGGTCGTGTTGTGCTCGAGGCTCGCGTGCGGCCGGCTGCGGCCGCAGCCGCGCTGGTCGAAGAGCACGATGCGATAACGCGCGGGATCGAAGAACCGTCGCGCGCGCGTATCGCAGCCGGCTCCAGGACCACCGTGCAGGAACACCGCCGGCTTGCCCGCGGGATTGCCGCATTCCTCCCAATAGATCTCGTGGCCGTGACCGACCGAAAGGTGTCCGTGATCGCGCGCATCGACGGGCGGGTAAAGTCCGCGCCGCGTGTTGACGTCATCGTTCAATCGGAATACTCCCGCGCTTGACTCAGGTCATTCAGGTGCCCGGTCCTTCCGGACATAAAATATCATGGCGGGCGTAAACCCATGACCGACGCAGATTGCCAAGTGTAAGCCGGCGATGCCCGCCAGGTTTTCGATCGCTTCGCTGCCCATGGTCCTGTTCCGGCCGAAAGCCGTGTTCGAGGCGCTGGCCGCCGCCGAACCGTCGGCGGCGAGGGTTTTCTTCGGTTTTGCGCTCTGGATCGGGCTGCTGCCGGGGTTCCTCAGCAGCGCCGTGATCGCGCGCTGGATGGCCGTTACCTACACCCATGGGCGCAACGGCGTGATGCCAGCATTCCGGACGAGCGCTAGAAGCTGACGGAAAACCCCGCCAGCAATTCCGCCTGGACGATGGTCGAGCCGCTCGCGACGATGTGGCAGAAGCCCGTGCCATTGTCGGAACGGCAGAAGAACGACGCGTTGGAATCCACGAGCGTCACGTAGCCGCGCGCTTCGAGCCGGAATGCCGCGTGCGTGGAAACCGGCATCGCGACACCGAGACCCATCGAGCCGGAAAATTTCGTACGCGAATCGGCATCGGCGCCGGACGCCGAGAATCGCGTTGCGCCGATACCCATTGCGAAATAGCCCTGCGCCTTCTCGTGGTCGCCGATCGGCACCGTGCCGCCGAAGTGCAGGTACTCGACATTGACGTCGCGCCGGCCGGCGCCATCGTCGACGCTGGATTCCTGGCGCGAGTACCAGAGCTGCAGGTAGCGGTCGTCGCCCTTGCCGTAACGGAATTCGAGCGCGAGAGCCAGGCTCGTGCCGTCGTCGAGGTCGTTGCTGTCTCCGCTGACCGAATCTTCGAGCCCGCCGCCGGCGCGATAGCCGGCATGAACGGCGAGTTGCATGAAAGGGAGATCGTCCGCAGCAGCGATTGGGGCCGCGAGCAGCAAAGCGCACGAGACCAGGATTCTCGGGGTCATACGTTCTTGCTAGTGTGACTTATATTTGTTTGCCAATCAATGAGATACAGGATCCGCGGCACGCGCATTGCCGTCGACGGCCCGCGCACCGACAATCACCTGATGCGCACCACAACCGACGACCTGTCCCGCGCGCTCGACAAGAAACTGGCCGCCGCCTGGCTGGTCTGCGGTGACGAACCACTGCTGGTCGGCGAGGCCGCCGATGCCATCCGCGCGCGCGCGCGCACGGAGGGATATGCGGGGAGGGACCTGTTTTTCGTCGAGCGAAGTTTCGATTGGTCCGAACTGCTCGCCTCCAGCCAGTCGCTGTCGCTTTTTTCGGAGCGGCGCGTCATCGAACTCAAGATGCCGAGCC
>JBATEA010000342.1:0-1613 GCA_049663745.1 Steroidobacteraceae bacterium
CCGCAGGCGCTCGATAATGCCTTCGGCAGATGCGCGATCCGGAATCCGCTCCAATGACACCCAAAAGCCTTTCCACACCACGCCCTCGCCGGCGCGTTGCCGCGGCTGAAGTCCATTGTCGCGCAGCAGCGTCGAGGCTCGCGCTGCGTCGGTCAGGTCGCTGAAGGGGCCCAGGCTCAAGCAATTAGCGGTGGGCGGAAGCGACGGCCGGGTCGCCGCCTCCGTCGCGGGCGCCTCACGCGCGAGAATCAACTGCGGCGCCCCGGCTTTCGATGACGGCGCATCCTCGACCGGCCGGTCAACCCAGTGCGTCCAGGCGAACCAGGCGATATTGGCAAGCACGAGCAGTGCAAAGAGGACGCGCATCGCTCTGCAATCTATGCGCTGCGCGGCATCATCGCAACGCCCTGACCGTCACCTCGCCGGACAGGATCCTGCGCCGGGCACCACCTGCATCAACAAGAAGCGCGCCATCCGCATCGATGCCGCGCGCCAGGCCCTCGATGGTCTCGGCACCCTGCTGCACGCGCACCGGCTGATCGATCAGGTCATCGGCGTCCTGCCATTCGTCCAAGAATGCCGAGAGTCCGCGCGCGCCGAATTCCTCGAGCGCGATGGCGATCTCGCTGACCATCGCAGCGGCGAGCGCATTGCGGCTGGGCGGTACGTCCAGGAGCTCGGCAAGCGCGGCTATTTCGATGCCCTCGGCCTGGAGCTCCGCGCGCAATCCCTGCGGCGGGCGCACATTGATGCCGCAACCCACGACGACATAGGCGGGCCCGGCCGCCTCGCCGCGCATGTCGATCAGGATGCCGCCCAGCTTGCGGCGCCCGTGCACGATGTCATTGGGCCACTTCAACGCCAGGCCATGGATGGCCTGCCGGCGCAGCGCGCGCAAAGTAGCGACGCCGATCGCGAGCGACAATGCGCCGAGCGCAGCCGGCGCGTCGCGGAAATTCCAGTTGACCGACAGGCAGAGACCCGAAGCGAAGGGCGCGAGCCAGCGCCGCCCGCGCCTGCCGCGGCCCGCGCTCTGGAATTCCGCGAGACAGGCATCGAAGCTCCCCGCGGGCAGGTCGGCGACCGCGAGCAGTCGATCGCTGGTCGATGCGAGCTCCTCGTGAACCTCGAGATTCCTCAGCCGGCCCGCAGCCCATTGCGGCAGCGCCGCGCGGATGGCGGCGGCATCGATCAGGTCGAGTGGCTCTTCCAGCCGATATCCGCGACCCGGCTTCGCCTGCAGGTCGATGCCCCAGTCCTCGAGCAGGCGCAATTGCTTCCAGACGGCGGCGCGCGATATCGCGAGACGTTTCGCGAGATCCTCGCCGGAATGCAGCTTGCCGTCCGCGAGCAGGCGCAGCAATTCACCGCGGCGTGTCACGAGCCGGGAGTCCGCGGCCGCAGCAGCCACAGACCGGTCATATGCGGTTCGCTGCCGCGCCGCATGCGATCGATGTTGCCGCGATGCGTCCAGACGAGAAACACGGCCATCGCCATTGCAAATGCGAATAATGGAGTTGGCTGCCCGTTGAACCAGACTGCAACCGGCACGGCAGCCGCTGCGATCATCGTGGCCAGCCCGACGAATCCGGTCAGCAGCACGATGAGGAACC
>JBATEA010000343.1:0-3599 GCA_049663745.1 Steroidobacteraceae bacterium
CGGTCGCGCTGGGCCTTGCCTACATCGTGCTCGCGATCCGCCAGCAGCGCGCCTGCTGGATCGCCGGTGGCGCCAGCACGGCAATTTATATCGCGGTATTCGTGAAGGCCGGCCTGTTTCTGCAGGCAGGGCTGCAGGTCGCCTATGTCGTGATGTCCGTGTACGGCTGGCTGGCCTGGCGCGCAGGCGGCGAACTGGCGGCGCGGCCGCGCTCCTGGCCGTTGTCAAAGCACTTGTTGGCATTACTCGCCGTCCTCATTGCAACGGCGGCAAGCACTCCGCTGCTTTCGCGTTATACGGATTCCCCGGCCCCGTTCGCCGATTCGCTGGGCACCTGGGCAAGCATCGCGGCGACCTGGCTGCTGGCGCGCCGCTATCTGGAGACCTGGTTCTGGTGGATGATCATCGACTCCGGTCTCGCGATCCTCTTTGCTAGCCAGGGGCTCGTATTTACGGCCGGGCTCTATCTGGCATTTGCCGTGCTCGCGATCGCAGGCTGGCGTGCCTGGCGCCGCGACCTGGTGATACCTAAATGATGCCGCCGCCGGTTGCGGAAATTGCCGCGGAACTCGGCCTGCGCCATCCGGTTGTCACGCCGCTGTCCGGCGGCCTGTCAAACCGTTCCTGGCGCTTGCGCGACTGTTCCCAGGATCTCGTGCTGCGTCAGTCGGGAGCCTCGGCAAGTCAACTGGGCGCCGACGGCCGTGCGGAATTCGCCATGCTGAGAATTGCCGCGGGCGCCGGGCTCGCGCCGCAAGTCGTTCTCGCGCGCCCGGACACGGGGATCCTGGTCACGCGCTACATCGGCGGTCATGTGCCGACGCGCGAGGAAATTCGCCGGCCCGCCATGCTTGCCCGGATCGGAGCCTGGTTCGCGAAGCTTCACGCGCTGGAGCCGCCGCAGGGGTTCGCGGCCGTGGATTTCGGCGAGCGGGCCGCAGGTTACCTCGGCATGTTGCGCGCGCAGGCACCGACGGACCTCATTGCACGACTCGAGCAGAGGCTCGCCGTGCATCGCGAGTCGCTGCCGCCGCCGCGCCGCCTCGCGCCATGCCACCATGACCTGCATCACCTGAATCTCGTCGACAGCGGCGATGCGCTGGTCGCGCTCGACTGGGAATACGCGGGTCCAGGGGATCCGGCTGCGGACCTTGCCGCCTGCATCTGCTATCACGATCTTGAAGCGCAGCAGGTCGACGCACTGCTCGCCGGTCGGGACGGCGATGCAGGGTCGCTGCATGCGCGGCTGCCGGCCCTTCGATGGATCTTTGATTGCCTGTGGCTGGGCTGGATGGAGGTCGCTGCGCTTGGCGGCATCACCATGGATGACGGAAGACGACAGCGTCTCGTCGAGCGATTGTCATCCTGAATGGTTGCGCGATTGGCTGGGATTCCCGCAAGATGACGCCCCTTCATGGCCGAGATCATTATCACCGATCGCGATGGCGGGGAGCACCGTGTCGCGGGCCGCGTCGGCGTCAGCCTGATGGAGACGCTGCGCGAGTTCGACTATGGTGTCGCAGCGATCTGCGGTGGCATGTGTTCCTGCGCGACCTGCCACGTCTACGTCGCCGAGTCCTGGCTGGACAAGCTGCCGTCGATGCAGGGCGATGAAAAAGAAATCCTGCAGGAACTCGAGAGCTACCGGCCGCGCGGGTCACGGCTTTCCTGCCAGATCCCCTTCGAGCAGCCTCTGGATGGAATCGAGGTCGAGATCGCGCCGGAAGAGTAGGGATACCTTCTACCGCCGTTCGGCCTGGCGCGCGACCGCGAGCGTCGCCGCCTCGATCGCCGCGGCATCGCCCAGGAAGCGGCGCGGCACGCTGGGACGCAACCCCGCATCCAGCTGGTAGAGAATCGGAACGCCGGTCGGTATGTTGAACCCGACGATCTCGTCGTCGCCCATGCCGTCCAGCATTTTGACCATCGCGCGCAGGCTGTTGCCGTGCGCAACGACCAGGACATTGCGGCCAGCCA
Organism: Steroidobacteraceae bacterium; assembly: GCA_049663745.1. Taxonomy (GTDB): domain Bacteria; phylum Pseudomonadota; class Gammaproteobacteria; order Steroidobacterales; family Steroidobacteraceae; genus SCUD01. The sequence goes on from JBATEA010000343.1 coordinate 1,978, forward strand.
GGAGTGCCGGCGCGATGCGATCGCGCCAGCTGGGTTCGACCCTGGCGAGCGTGTCTTTCAGCGATTCCGTGGCCGGCAGCTCGGATGGCGTGACGTTGCGGTACCGGAAGTCGAACTTCGGGTGCCGCGGGTCATCGGCAGCGAGCGGCGGCGGGGGAATGTCGTAGCTGCGCCGCCAGATCCTGACCTGCTCGGCGCCGAATTTCTCGGTTGTCGCCGCCTTGTCGAGGCCCTGCAATGCGCCGTAATGACGCTCGTTCAGGCGCCAGTCGCGCTCGACCGGGATCCACATGCGGTCCATCTCGTCGAGCATCAGCCACAGCGTCCGTATCGCGCGCTTCAGCACGGACGTGAATGCGACGTCGAACTCGTAATGCGCGTCGCGCAGCAGCCTGCCGGCCGATAGCGCCTCCGCGCGCCCCTGTTCCGTCAGGTCGACGTCGGTCCAACCCGTGAAAAGATTGTCCAGGTTCCAGGTGCTCTGGCCATGACGGACCAGGACGAGCTTGCCGGCCAAGGTGGAGCTCCAGCGCGGAATTCAGGCGGCGTTATATCACAGTGACGCGCCGATTCCCGTGCACTGCGATATGATACGCCGCCCGGACCCGCTGTCCGGGACAGCCTCATTTCTCCCATGCCCACTTCATCACAGCTGTCGACGCGCACTCTCGCACTCGGCGCGCTGGGGGTCGTGTACGGCGACATCGGCACCAGCCCGCTGTACGCATTCCGCACCTGCTTCGTGGGCGTCGAGGGCATGGATGTCACGCCTGCGAATGTGCTGGGCGTTCTGTCGCTGATGTTCTGGTCGCTGACGATCGTGATCTCGATCATGTATGCAGGAATCATTCTGCGCGCCGACAACCACGGTGAGGGCGGCGTGCTCGCGCTGATGGAACTGGTGCTGGCGAAACGCTCCTGGCTGCCGACGGCCGCGACGGTCACGCTCGGCCTGTTCGGCGCGGCGCTCTTCTTCAGCGACGGCGCGATCACGCCGGCCATCACCGTCATGTCGGCGATCGAAGGACTTTCCGTGATGAGCCCGGCTTTCAGCTCCGCCGTCATTCCGGTCGTGATCGTCATCCTGGTGCTGCTGTTCAATTTCCAGAAGCGCGGGACGGGAACCGTCGGCGGCTTCTTCGGCCCGGTGATGATCATCTGGTTCCTGACGCTCGCGGTCCTTGGCATCAGCTGGATCGTGCGCCAGCCGTTGGTGCTCACGGCGGTCAATCCGGCATACGCCGTTGCCTTCCTGGTCGAACATCGCGGTGAATCGCTGGTCGTGCTGGCCGCGGTGTTCCTGACGGTCACCGGCGGCGAGGCGCTCTACGCCGACATGGGTCACTTCGGGCGGCGGCCGATCCGGGTCGCCTGGTATGGACTGGTACTGCCTTCGCTGCTGCTGAATTACTTTGGCCAGGGCGCGCTCGCACTGTCGGATGCCGGTACGGTCGCCAGCCCGTTTTATCGGATGGCGCCGGACTGGGCGCTGACGCCGCTCGTGCTGCTGGCGACCGCCGCTGCGATCATCGCCTCCCAGGCCGTGATCTCGGGCGTCTACACGGTGGCCCACCAGGCAATGCAGCTCGGATTCCTGCCGCGGCTGACCGTGATCCATTCGT
>JBATEA010000344.1:0-4350 GCA_049663745.1 Steroidobacteraceae bacterium
ACGGGATCCGGATGGAGATCGGCTTCCTGATCGACAACCTGAGCGCGCTGATGATGACGGTCGTCACGTTTGTCTCGCTGGCCGTGCACGTCTACACCGTCGGCTACATGCACGAGGACCCCGGCTACAAGCGGTTCTTCGCCTATATCTCTCTGTTCACGTTCTCGATGCTGATGCTGGTGATGTCGAACAACTTCCTGCAGTTGTTCTTCGGCTGGGAAGCGGTCGGGCTCGTCTCCTACCTGCTGATTGGGTTCTGGTACAAGCGTCCAAGCGCGATATTCGCCAACCTCAAGGCATTCATCGTCAACCGTATCGGCGACTTCGGCTTCATCATTGGAATCGCGGCGATCGTCTACTACGCGGGAAGCCTGGACTACCGGGAGGTCTTCGAGCGCGCGCCCGTGATGGTTGCCAACGACATCTTCGTTACGCCGGGCGAGCCGACCCGGGTGGTCACGATGATCTGCGTCTGTCTCTTCATCGGGGCAATGGGCAAGTCTGCGCAGGTGCCGCTGCACGTCTGGCTGCCGGACTCGATGGAAGGTCCGACGCCGATCTCGGCGCTGATCCACGCTGCGACCATGGTGACGGCTGGCATCTTCATGGTCGCACGCATGTCGCCGCTGTTCGACCTGACCGACGACGCGCTGCATTTCGTGCTGGTAATCGGGGCGACGACGGCGCTGTTCATGGGCTTCCTCGGCGTGGTCAACAACGACATCAAGCGCGTAATCGCGTATTCGACGCTGTCCCAGCTCGGCTACATGACGGTCGCGCTGGGCGCTGGCGCCTATGGGGCGGGCATCTTCCACCTGATGACACACGCCTTCTTCAAGGCGCTGCTGTTCCTCGCGGCTGGCTCCGTGATCATCGCGATGCACCACGAGCAGGACATGCGCCGCATGGGCGGCCTGCGCCGCTACATGCCGATCACATACTGGACCTGCCTGATCGGAGCGCTGGCGCTGATCGGGTTCCCCGGCATGTCGGGATTCTTCTCGAAGGACATCATCATCGAGGCGGTTCACCATTCCGAGGTCGAGGGCTCCAAGTACGCCTACTGGTGCGTGCTGATCGGGGTCTTCGTGACCGCCCTGTACAGCTTCCGGCTCATATTCATGACATTCCATGGCCGGGAGCGCATGGACGAGCATACGCGCGAGCATCTGCACGAGAGTCCGTGGGTCGTGACGTTGCCGCTCATCGCACTTGCAATCCCGTCGGTGGTGATCGGCTGGATGACCGCGGGTCCCGTCGTGTTCGGCGACTTCTTCGTCGGCTCGATCACGCAGGGTGCCCACGGGCCGTTTGCGATCCCGAGCGACGAATTCCACGGCCCGATGGCTTTCCTGGTGCACGCGTTTGCCGCGCCGGAGGTCTACCTGGCGCTTGCGGGCGTCGTCACGGCCTGGTACCTGTATCTCCGCCGCCCGGAACTGCCGGCCCTGATTGCCGCGCGATTCAGCCGGCTGCACCGGCTGCTGGTCAACAAGTACTACTTCGACTGGTTCAATGAGAACGTCGTGGCGGCGGGTGTGCGCAGTTTCGGTACTGGTCTCTGGCGGCGCGGTGACGAAAGCATGATCGACGGCGTGCTGGTGAATGGCACGGCGCGTGCGATCGGCGCCATTGCCGCGTTTGTGCGCCATGTGCAGACCGGTTACCTCTATCACTATGCCTTCGCGATGATCATCGGCCTGGCGCTGCTGCTCGGCTGGATGCTGCTGAGATCATGAGCGTGATACCGATGGACCACGTGCTTAGCTGGCTGACATGGCTGCCGATCGCGGCGGGCGCGGCCGTGCTGCTGCTCGGCGAGCGCCGCATCGGCATGGCGCGCTGGATCGCGCTCCTCGCCTCGATCGCGACCCTGGCGTTGTGCGTGCCGTTGTGGCATGACTTCGACAGGACGACACCGGCCCTGCAGTTCATCGAGGACGTGTCGTGGATTCCGGCCCTGAACGCGTGGTATCACCTTGGGATCGACGGCATTTCGCTGCCGCTGATCGTCCTGACCGCATTCACGACGCCGCTCGTCATCATCGCGGCATGGGCCACGATCGAAAAACGTCCCAACCAGTACTTCGCGGCCTTCCTGGTCATGGAAGGTCTGATGATCGGCGTGTTCTCGGCCGGCGACGCGCTGCTGTTCTATGTCTTCTGGGAAGCGATGCTGATTCCGATGTTCCTGATCATCGGCATTTGGGGTGGTGCGCGGCGTGTCTACGCCACCATCAAGTTTTTCCTGTACACGTTCCTGGGATCCGTGCTGATGCTGGTCGCGCTGATCTACCTGTATCTGAAGGGCGGCAGTTACGAGATTGCCGCGATGCAGCGCATGCCGCTCGGCATGACCGAGCAGGTGCTGATCTTCCTGGCATTTTTCGCGGCCTTCGCGGTCAAGGTACCGATGTGGCCCGTCCATACCTGGCTCCCGGATGCCCACGTCGAAGCGCCCACGGGAGGTTCGGTCGTACTGGCCGCGATCATGCTGAAGATGGGCGGTTACGGCTTCCTGCGCTTCAGCCTGCCGATCACGCCGGATGCGAGCCGCGAGCTCGACTGGCTGGTCATCGCGCTGTCGCTGATCGCGATCGTCTACATCGGCTGCGTGGCGCTGGTACAGCGCGACATGAAGAAGCTGATCGCCTATTCATCGATTGCGCACATGGGTTTCGTGACGCTGGGGACATTCATCGCCTATGACATCCTGCTGAGCAGCGGCTCCGTCTCCGGTGCGGAGATGGGCCTCGACGGCGCGATGGTGCAGATGGTCTCGCATGGGCTGGTTTCAGGGGCGCTCTTCCTCTGTGTCGGGGTGCTGTACGACCGCCTGCACACGCGCGAGATCAGCGCCTACGGGGGCGTCGTCAATACCATGCCGGTCTTCGCCTTTTTCGCCGTACTGTTTGCAATGGCCAATGCCGGCCTGCCGGGCACGTCGGGTTTCGTCGGCGAGTTCCTCGTGATCATCGCGAGCTTCAAGGCGAACTTCTGGTATGCCTTCACCGCCGCATTGACGCTGATCCTCGGGGCCGCCTACACGCTATGGCTGGTCAAGCGGGTGATCTGGGGCGATGTCGGCAATGACGGCGTCGCCTCGCTGAAGGACCTCAATCCACGCGAGTTCCTGGTGCTGGGCGTGCTCGCGGGCGCCGTGTTGCTGGTCGGCGTCTGGCCAGCGCCGCTCCTGGACGTAATACGCCCGACGATGGAATGGCTCGTGCAGCAGATGATGGTCAGCAAACTGTGAGAGCGCGGTAATGGGCGGCATGGCAACCACATTGACGATCGCCGATCTGACGCCCGCGTTGGCGGAGATCTTCATCGCAGCCGCCGCCTGCGTGATCCTGCTAGTGGATGCCTTCCTGCCCGCGAGCCGGCGAAACTGGACTTTTGTGTTATCCATAGCGGCGCTCGCCGGGGCTGCATGGGTGACATCGCTGATCGCGGTGCCCGAGCGGACCGTGGCGCTATACGGTCATTTCGTCGCCGATCCGATGGGCACCGTGCTGAAGCTATTCACCTATGGTGCCGCGGCGGTTGCGCTCCTGTATTCGCGCGATTACATGGCCAGGCGCGACCTGATGCGCGGCGAATATTTCGTACTGGCGTTGTTTGCGGTCCTCGGGATCCAGGTCATCATCTCCGCCGGCAGCTTGCTGACGCTGTACATGGGAATCGAGATCATGTCGCTGTCGCTCTATGCGATGGTCGCATTCGATCGTGACAATGGCGTGGCCGCCGAGGCGGCAATGAAGTATTTCGTGCTCGGCGCGATTTCGTCTGGAGCGCTGCTCTACGGAATCTCGATCCTCTACGGGGTGACCGGCACCATCCGGCTGGAGGGACTTGCCGCTGCCGTGCAGGGCGCCGGCACATCGAACATCGGGCTCCTGCTGGGGCTCGCGTTCATCGTGGTCGGCGTGGCGTTCAAGTTCGGTGCCGTGCCTTTCCACATGTGGCTGCCGGACGTCTATCACGGTTCGCCGACGGCGGTCACGCTGTTCATCGGATCGGCGCCCAAGATCGCGTCCTTCGCCATCGCGATGCGCATCCTTGCCGAGGGTCTGGGTGGTGCGGTAGACGCCTGGCAGGACATGCTGATCGTGCTCGCCGTGCTCTCGATGACGATCGGCAATGTGGTCGCGATCGCCCAGTCGAACATCAAGCGCATGCTGGCGTATTCGACGATTTCCCACGTCGGTTTCATCCTGCTCGGTGTTCTCGCCGGCAATGCCGTCGGCTACCAGGCCGCGATGTTCTACACGCTGACCTACGTGATCCTGGCGACCGGGGCCTTTGGTGTCGTCCTGCTGATGACGCGCAAGGGCTTCGAGGCGGAAC
>JBATEA010000345.1:0-13640 GCA_049663745.1 Steroidobacteraceae bacterium
CTCGACGAGATCCCCGCCTCCCGCGAGCGCAAGCAGCTCGGCGACCTGCGTCGCAAGGCAGCGCGCGAACAGTGGCGAGATTTCCGGCGCCGTGACGAAATCCCCGCCGGCCCCGAAACGCGCCTGGCCCGCCATGTAATAACCGAGGCCCGGCGCATAGAGCGCCGCGTCCATGAAACGCGAGAACGGCAGCCAGCCGCCGCCGGCAGCGATCAGCGAGCGCAGGTGTTGCGCGACGCGCGCGCTGTGCGCTGCCGCGGCGGGCGACAACGGCGGCAACGAGCCGGCGTTCAGCATCGCGCGGTGCGCCGGGCGTGGTATCGTCGCCACCCGGCTCTTCCAGCGACCGGAACGCGATGCCCGCAGCCGCCCAGCCATTGAAGAACAAGGTCGTACTGGTTACCGGCGCAGCGCGGCGCATCGGCGCGGCAATCGCGCAGGCGTTTCATGCGCAGGGTGCGAAGCTCGCCGTGCATTACCACCGCTCCGCAGCGGACGCGGGCAGACTGGTGGCCGCGATGAACGCGGAACGACATGGTTCCGCAGCGGCATTCGGCGCCGATCTCGCCGACCTGGCGGCGCTCGAGGTGCTCCCTGCGGAGGTGATCGGCACGCTGGGCGCGCTCGACGTGCTCGTCAACAACGCCTCCACCTTCTATCCGACGCCGGTCGGGAAGATCACATTGGCGCAATTCGACGACCTGGTCGGCACGAACCTGCGCGCGCCCCTGTTCCTGTCGCAGGCTGCCGCGCCCGAACTGCGCCGACGCAAGGGCCTGATCCTGAATATCGCCGACATCCACGCGCTGCGGCCGCTCGGCCGGCATGCGGTCTATTGCGCGGCCAAGGCCGCGCTCGTGATGTTGACAAAGTCGCTCGCGCGCGAGCTCGGGCCCGATATCCGCGTCAATGCCATCGCACCCGGACCCATCATGTGGCCGGAAAGCGGCGTCGACGAAGAATTGCGCCAGCAAATCGTGGCGCGCACCGCGCTGAAGCGCAGCGGCTCGCCGCAGGATGTCGCGCGGGCAGCGATCTTCTTCGCGACCGATGCGCCGTTCGTGACCGGCCAGGTGCTGGCAGTCGACGGCGGGCGCCTGATCGGCGGCGAGGACCGCTGAGCACCGCATCAGTCCTCCTCGTCGAGCGAGACTTCCCGCAACGCGTGGCGGCCGCGGTCGAATTCCTCCCATAGCGCGCCGAATGTCGCGCCCAGCACCGGGTGCCGGTGCCGCGGCGCAAGCTCGGCGAGCGGACCGATGACATAGGCCTGCTCGGCCAGGTCCGCGCGCGGCAGCGTCGCGCCGGGGAATTGCCCGGCCAGGTCGCCGTATAGCAGCAGGTCGAGATCGAGCGTCCGCGGGGCCCATTTCTTCGCGCCGCGCTCGCGCCCACAGGCCTCTTCGACCGCTTTCAGGCGCTCCAGCACCTTCGCCAGCGGTTCGTCGGTTTCGAAGCCGACGACCAGGTTGATGAAATCGTCGCCCTCGAAACCTACCGCGGCATTCGACCAGGCGCGCGAGACGCGCAAGTCCGGATACGCGGCAGCGAGTGCCGCAATTGCCTGCCGCAGATGGGCTCGCGGCCGGATATTGCTGCCGGCCGCGACGAAGACTTCAGGCATCCCGGCTGCGCTCGATGATCACGCCGACGTCCCTGGAATGGCGGATTGCGCCCGGCTTGTGCACGGTCACGCGCACTTTTGCGACCGGGAACTCCGCGAGCACCAGGGCCGCGACGCGTTCGGCGAGGGTTTCGACGAGCTGGAAGTGGCTCGCTTCGACAAATGCAAGCACGCGCTTTGCGACCGACTTGTAATTGAGCGTGTCGTCGATCGAGTCGCTCGCGGCCGCGGCGGACAGGTCGAGCGACATCTCGAGGTCGATCTCGATCCGCTGCCGGACTTCGCGCTCCCAATCGAAGATCCCGATCACGGCCTCGGTCGAAAGCGACGTCAGGAAGATCTTGTCCACGATCCCTCTCAGTGCCGCGGCGCGGCCAGTTCGTCCAGCGGCCAGCGGGCGCGGGCGCGCACGGGCAAAGCCTCGCGCTCGCCCGCCACCAACCGCTCATGGCCGGCGAGCGCAATCATCGCCGCATTGTCGGTGCAGAACTCCGGGCGCGGGAAATGGACGCGGCCGCCCACTGCTGCGACCGCCGCCGCGAGCTCGGTGCGCAGGCGCCGGTTCGCGCCGACACCGCCCGCGACGACGAGTTCCCGGACCCCGGTCTGGCGCATCGCGCGCAGCGCCTTGGCGACCAGTGTCTCGACGATCGCCGACTCGAATCCGCGCGCCGCGTCCGCGCGCCCCTGTGCGTCGAGCTCCCGCCCGCGAAGCGCAACGACGACCGCCGTCTTCAGGCCGCTGAAACTGAAGTCGAGGCCCGGTCGGCCGAGCATGGGGCGCGGGAACTCGAACACGCCGTCGCGCCCCGATTCCGCGAGTGCCGCCAGTTCGGGCCCGCCCGGGTAACCGAGTCCGAGCAGCTTCGCGGTCTTGTCGAAAGCCTCGCCGGCCGCGTCATCCAGCGTTTCTCCGAGGATCCGGTATTGCCCGATACCGGCGACCTCGACCAGCATCGTGTGGCCGCCCGAGACCAGGAGCGCAATGAACGGGAAGCCCGGCGCACCGGGCTCGAGCCGCGGGGCCAGCAGATGACCTTCCAGGTGATGCACGCCGACCACGGGGACACCCCAGGCGTAAGCGAGGCCGCGAGCGACCGTTGCGCCGACCAGCAGCGCACCGATGAGGCCTGGCCCGGCGGTATAGGCAATGCCATCAATGGCTTGCGGAGTGGTTCCGGCGTCCGCCAGGCAGGCCTCGATCATCGGCAACAGCCGTTCCACGTGCTCGCGCGAGGCGAGCTCGGGCACGACGCCGCCATGGGGCCGGTGCAATTCGATCTGGCTCCACACGCGATTGGCCATGAGGCCCCGTTCGCCGTCGTACACGGCGACCGCGGTCTCATCGCAGGAGGTTTCGATTCCAAGGACTTTCATGACGCTATGCTTTTGATTTTACGCGGGCAGATCACTACAATTCCGGGCCCTTTCCCCGGGGCAATCCGGGGGTCGCCTGCCAGACGAGGTTTGAATGCCGAGCGTCCGTATCCGCGAAAACGAGTATTTCGACGCCGCGTTGCGCCGTTTCAAGCGCGCCTGCGAAAAGGCCGGCGTGCTGACTGAACTGCGTCGCCGGGAATTCTACGAGAAGCCCACCCAGGAACGGAAACGCAAGAAGGCCGCGGCGATCAAGCGGCACCTCAAACGCGCCACGCGCGATGGTGGCCGCAGCGCGACGCGCTGATCCCGGGATGACCCTCAAGTCCCGCATCACCGAAGACATGAAGACTGCGATGCGCTCGGGCGAGAAGGATCGCCTGTCGTGCATCCGCATGCTGCAGGCGGGCATCCAGCAACGGGAAGTGGACGAGCGGATCACGCTCGACGACGCGCAGGTGCTGGCCGTCATCGACAAGATGATCAAGCAGCGCCGTGAATCGGTGACCCAGTTCGAGGCCGGCCATCGCGCCGACCTGGTCGCGAAGGAATCCGCCGAGATCGCCTGGCTGACGCAATACCTCCCCGCCCAACTCGGCGACGCCGAACTCGAGGCGCTGATCCGCGAAGCCATCGCTGCGACCGGCGCCGCCTCCATGAAGGAGATGGGCAAGGTCATGGGCTGGCTGAAGCCGAAGGTCCAGGGCCGCACCGACATCGGCGCGCTGTCGGCGCGCATCAAGGCCGCGCTCGGCGGTTGATGACATGAGCCCCAGCAAGGTTCCCGAGGGCGAGATTCGCGGCTTCATCGTGCCGATCGGTGGCGCCGAGAACAAGGAAAACGACCCGCGCATCCTCGAGCGCTTCGTGCGCGTTTCGGGCGGCAGTGACGCCGATATCGTGGTCATCCCGACCGCGAGCCGCGCGCACGAGACCGGCCCGCGTTACGAACAGCTGTTCCGGGATCTTGGCGCGGCGCATGTCGCCGTGATGGATTTCGACACGCGGCGCGACTGCCAGGAAAAGGGCCGCCTCGAACGCCTGGCCCAGGCGACGGGCATCTTCTTCACGGGCGGGAACCAGCTGCGCCTCACGACGCTGCTCGGCGGCACGCCGGTCGCCAGGCTGATCCGCTCGCAGAATGCCCGTGGCGTGAACATCGGCGGCACGAGCGCCGGCGCCAGCATCCTGTCGGAGCACATGATCGCCTTCGGCGACGACGGATCGTCGGCGATCGCCGGCAGCGTGCGCCTCGCGCCGGGCCTCGGGCTGACCAACCGCTTCATCATCGACCAGCATTTCCGGCAGCGCGACCGCCTCGGCCGGCTGATCACGGCGCTCGCCTACAATCCCTTCGCGGTCGGCATCGGCCTCGACGAGGACACCGCCGCATTCATCGGGCCCGACGAGACGCTCGAGGTCGAGGGCAGCGGCGGCGTCACCGTCGTGGACGCATCGAAAGTCACGTTCTCGTCCGTGGACAGCGCCGCCGAGGGCCAGCCCATCTGCATCCTTGGACTCGTCGTGCACATCCTGGTCGCGGGCGCGACTTTCAACCTGCACACGCGGGTCGCCTCGACGGGTTGATTCGGTCCATGCGCATACTCGACCGATCCGTCTACGTCGGGCCATCGCATTTCGCGCGTTTCCCGGTCATCCGCCTCGAGCTCGACCTCGGGGAACTCGAAGCCTGGCCCACGGGCCGGCTCGGCAATTCCTTCGTGGACAGCCTCGTCGAGGCGCTGCCCGGACTCGCCGAACACGGTTGCTCCTACCAGGAGCCAGGCGGCTTCATCCGCCGGATGAACGAAGAAGGCGGCACCTGGCTCGGCCACGTGCTCGAGCACGTCGCGCTCGAATTGCAGAATGTCGCGGGCGAAGACGTCACCTTCGGCAAGACGCGCAGCCTCGAAAAGCCCGGCCTGTACTCGGTCGTCTATGAATATGCCGAACGCGAGGAAGGCATTGCCGCCGGCGAACTGGCGCTGCGCCTGCTCTGCTCGCTGCTTCCCGGGAAGATCCGGCCCGCCGGCACGGTGCCGGAAGGCTGGAGCTGGCCGGCCGCGCGCGACGAGTACATCCGCTACGCGCAGCGCCGCGCACTTGGCCCCTCGACGGCCTCGCTGGTGCAGGCCGCCGAGAAACGCGGCATCCCCTGGCTCAGGCTCAATGACCAGTCGCTGGTCCAGCTCGGCCATGGCCGTTACCAGCAGCGCCTGCAAGCGACCGTCACCGGCCGCACGCCACACATCGCGGTCGAGCTCGCAAGCGACAAGGAAGAGACCAACCGCATCCTGGGCTCGCTCGGCCTGCCGGTGCCGCGCCAGGAAATGGTGCAGACCGAGCGCGAGGCAGTGCGCGCGGCGAACCAGCTCGGTTTCCCGGTCGTCACGAAACCCTACAACGGCAATCACGGCCGCGGCATCTCGATCCGCCTGATGAGCGACGGCGAAGTGGCCGCCGGCTTCGCCGCGGCACGCGAACATTCGCGTTCAGTGATCGTCGAGACCTTTCTCGATGGCGACGACCACCGGCTGCTGGTCGTCAATGGCGAACTCGTCGCGGCGACGCGCCGCACGCCGGGCCATGTGGTCGGCGACGGGAAGCACAAGGTCACCGAGTTGATCGAGATCGTCAACCAGGATCCACGCCGCGGCGTCGGCCATGAAAAAGTGTTGACGCGCCTCGAGCTCGACGCGCAGGCGCAGGCGATGCTTGCGCGCGCCGGTCTCGCTGCCGACTCGGTCCCTGAAGCCGGACAGATGGTCTACCTGCGCTCGACCGCCAATCTCTCGACCGGCGGCACCGCGACCGACGTGACCGACGTGATCCACCCGGACAACCGCGACATGGCCGTGCGTGCGATCCGCGCCATCGGCCTGGACGTCGGCGGCGTGGACTTCCTGTCGAAGGACATCACGCTTTCCTACCGCGATATCGGCGGTGGCATCTGCGAGGTCAACGCGGCGCCGGGATTCCGCATGCACGTTGCGCCCTCCGAAGGCACGCCGCGCGACGTCGCAACGCCCGTCATCGACCTGTTGTTCCCTTCGGGCACGCCGGCGCGCGTGCCGATCGCGGCGATCACCGGCACCAATGGCAAGACGACGACCGCACGCATGCTCGCACACATATTGAAGATGGCCGGCTACACGCCGGGCCTGACCACGACCGACGGCGTCTACATCGACGGCCAGCGCACGGTGTCCGGCGACATGACGGGTCCGGTGTCGGCGCGCATGGTGCTGGCCGATCCGCACATCGACGCCGCGGTGCTCGAAACCGCGCGCGGCGGCCTCTTGCGCGCGGGCATGGGCGTGCCGAGCGTGGATGTCGGCGCCGTGCTCAACGTGCAGGCGGACCACCTGGGCCTCAAAGGCATCGACACGCTGGAACAGCTCGCCGAGGTCAAGCGGGTTGTCGTCGAGGTCGCGACCGGCTGTGCGGTGCTGAACGCCGACGACCCGCTGGTGCTCAGGATGTCGGCGCACACCGATGCGGAACACATCTGCTACGTGACGCTCAATCCGCAGCACGCCCTGGTGCGCGAGCACATCCGCGCGGGTGGCCGGGCCTGCGCGCTCGAAGCCGGCGTCAACGGCCAGATGGTCACTCTGTATGACCGCGGCGGCCATATCCCGCTGGTCTGGACCCACCTGATCCCCGCCACACTCGAAGGCCGCGCGACCCACAACGTGCAGAACGCGATGTTCGCCGCTTCGATCGCGTTCTCGCTCGGCGTGAAGCTCGACGCGATCCGCCAGGGGCTGCGGACCTTTGACACGACCTTCTACCAGGCGCCCGGGCGCATGAACATTTTCGACGAACACCCGTTCAAGGTGCTGTTCGACTACGGCCACAATGCGCACGCGGTCTCGATGCTCGCCGATCTCGCGGGCCGGCTCGACGTCACGGGCCGGCGCATCGTCGTGCTCGCAGGCCCTGGTGACCGGCGCGACGAGGACCTGCGCGCCATCGCACAGGCGGTCGCCGGCCGGTTCGATCACTACATCTGCCGCCGCGACGACAACCTGCGCGACCGCGCAAGCGACGAGGTGCCGCGCATCCAGGCCGCAGCCCTGATCGCCGCCGGAGTGAAGGAATCGGCGATTTCCGTGATCCCCGACGAACAGGAAGCGATCGACCGTGCGCTCCGCATGGGACGGCCCGGCGACCTGCTGCTGGTCTTCGCCGACGCGCTGGTCCGTTCCTGGAAGCAGATCATCCGCTTCCGGCCCGAAGGCGCGCCTGAACCTGCCGCCGCGCGCGCGCCGGAGCCGGCGACCTCCGTGCCGCTCGCCGAGGCGTCACCCGAGAGCCTGGCGCCACTTTCACTCGACGGATTGATCCGCGATGAACGCGGCATCCGTTATGCGCCGGAGGCGTCCGACTGATCGAATCACCGGCAGCGCCGTTCACCGACTCGCGGCGACTGACCGGCCACAACCGGTTTTTCGACGGCCCCGGCGCCGTGCTCGAATCCGCCGCCAGCGACACCGATGCCGCCCTGGTCGAGGCCTGGGCGCAGCGCGTCCGGCGCGCAAAGACGGCCCTCGCCTGGTCCGACGCACCGATCGTCGCGATTCCGCACGCGACGGGCGCATCGCTCGCGCTCGCGGCAGCGCCGGATCAACTGATCACGGCGACCGAACTCAATGAATGGGCGCTCACCGCCTCGCTGCTCGCGCGCGATCCCTCACGCGAAGCGGAGCTTCTCGCCGCTCTCGCCTTCGAACAGCCCGATGCTCCGGTGCCGCCCGGCATCGAAGAGGCCAGCGCCATGGGCAGGCTCGCAGCACGCGCCGCCGGCGAATCGAATCCGCCGTTGCGCGCGCTGCTCGATGCCGCGCATGGCCGCGGGCTCGCCTGCCTGCTGGACGATGAATGGCTGACGATCGGTGCCGGCGTCGGCGGGCGGACCTGGCCATTGCCCGACCTGCCGAAAGTTGCCGATGTCCCGTGGGCGGAACTGCGCGCCATACCAGTCGCGCTCGTCACCGGCACGAATGGCAAGACGACGGTCGTGCGACTGATCGCCGCCTGCGCGCAGGCCGCGGGAAGGACGGCGGGGCACAGCTGCACCGACGGCCTCTACATCGCCGGCGCCAGCATCGAGGCCGGCGACTATTCAGGACCGGCCGGTGCGCGCGCGGTGCTGCGCGATGCACGCGTCCAGGCCGCGGTCCTGGAGACAGCCCGCGGTGGCCTGCTGCGCCGTGGACTCGCGGTGGAACACGCCGATGCCGCCGTGATCACCGGTGTCAGCGCCGATCATTTCGGCGAATACGGCGTGCACGACCTTGAATCGCTCGCCGACGTCAAGCTCGCCGTCGCGCGCGCGCTCGATGGCAATGGACGACTGATCGTCAACGCCGATGACGCGATGCTGGCGGCGCGGGCGCCAAGCGCCGGCAAGCCGCTCGCCTGGTTTGCGCAGGACGCGAATCACCCGTTGCTGGCCGCGCAACGACGAGGCGGCGGACCTGCTTGCGGCGTGGACAATGGTCAACTGCGGCTCTCGGCAGGCGGTATCGAACACGACCTCGGCGCGGTCGCGACGCTGCCGCTCACAGCGGGCGGCCTCGCAGGATTCAACATCGCCAACCTCGCGGCCGCGGCGCTTGCCGCGACGATGCTCGGCGTCCAGCCCAGAACGATCGCTGGCGTATTTGCGCATTTCGGCTCCGACCCGATGGACAACCCGGGCCGGCTGATGCGCTACCAGCTGGGCGGACTTCAGCTGGTCGTGGACTTCGCCCACAATCCGGTGGCACTCACGGGCCTGCTCGAGCTGGCAGGCAAACTGCGCAGCGGGCGGCTCGCGCTGCTGCTCGGCCAGGCCGGCAATCGCACGGATGCGGACATGGAGCGGCTGGCGAAAGTGGCGGTTGCCGCGAACCCGGACCTCGTCGTCGTCAAGGAGCTCGCCGGCTACCGGCGTGGCCGCGGCGAAGGCGAAGTGCCGGCGATCCTCCGCAAGGCGCTGCACGATGCCGGCCTGCCGGACACCGTGATCCGCGAACAACCGGATGAACTGGCGGCGGCGCGCACGGCGCTCGCCTGGGCAAGGCCCGGCGATGTCCTCGCCCTGCCCCTGCACTCGCGCTCGGGCCGCAAGGATGTCCTCGCCCTGCTCGACCGCCTGCGCCGCAAAGGCTGGTCCGCGGGGGACCTGGTGCCTGCCTGAGGTATCTTGTCGCATGGCCGGCCGCATTCCGCAGTCCTTCATCGACGAGCTGATCGCCCGCACGGATATCGTCGAGCTCGTCGGCAGCCGCGTGCAGTTGAAGCGCGCGGGCCGCGAATGGAAAGCCTGCTGCCCGTTCCACGCCGAGAAGACGCCGTCCTTCTGGGTCAGCCCCGACAAGCAGTTCTATCACTGCTTCGGCTGCGGAGCGCACGGCACGGCGCTCGGATTCCTGATGGAGCACGACAAGCTGCCATTCCCGGACGCCGTGGACGAACTTGCCTCGCGGCTCGGGCTCGAGGTGCCGCGCGAGGACGACGGGCGCGGTGCGCGGTCGCACCCCGGCGACGAACTCTACGAACTGCTGGCCCAGGTCTCGCAGTTCTACCGAGATTCGCTGCGCGAGTCGGCGCGCGCCAAGAAATACCTGACGGGCCGCGGCATCACGCCCGAGACCTGCGTGAAATTCGCGATTGGCTACGCGCCGAATTCCTGGGACGCCGTGCTGAAGCGCTTCGGCGGCAGCGCAGAACGCGAGCGGCAGCTCGCGGACGCCGGCCTGGTGATCGAACGCAGCGGCAAGGGGGAATCGGGCTTTTACGACCGCTTCCGGGACCGCGTGATGTTTCCGATCCGTGATGCGCGCGGGCGGGTGATCGCATTCGGCGGGCGGATCATCGACGTAGGCGAGCCCAAGTACCTGAACTCGCCAGAGACGCCGCTGTTCCACAAGGGCCGCGAGCTTTACGGTCTCTACGAGGCGCGCCAGGCGCTGCGCAAGATCGAGCGATTGCTGGTGGTCGAGGGTTATGTCGATGTCGCGCGCCTCGCGCAGGCCGGCATCGCCTATTCAGTCGCGACCCTCGGCACGGCGACTACACCTGAGCACCTGAACCGGCTGTTCCGCGTGACCAGCGAACTCGTGTTCTGCTTTGACGGCGACCGCGCGGGCCGCGCCGCCGCCTGGCGGGCGCTCGAGAATGCGCTGGAGCACGCGCGCGACGGCAGGCAGCTGCGTTTCCTGTTCCTGCCCGAAGGCCACGACCCCGACACGCTGGTGGGCGTCGAAGGCGCTGAGGCCTTCGAGGCGCGCCTGGCAACGGCGCAGCCATTGTCGGAATTCCTCGTGACCCAGCTCGCAGCGCAGGCCGATCTCGCGAATGTCGACGGCCGTGCGCGGCTCGCGGAACTCACGCGGCCGCTGCTCGCGCGGGTTCCCGCGGGCGTCTATCACGAGCTGCTGCTCGAGCGTCTCGCTGAGGAAGTCCGCATGCCCGCGGGAAGACTCGCGGAACTGCTGAAAGCGAGACCGGAAAAACCACGCGCCGGCAGGCAGGCAGCCGGGCGCAGAAGCGCAGTATCCGCCGGGCGTCATCCGCTGCTGACCCAGGTCATCATGCTGCTGTTGCACCATCCGTCGGCCGCGCGTGCGGTCGCCAAGGCGCCGGACTTCCTGCAGGGCGATCACAAGGGATTCGCCGTGCTGCTCGAACTGCTGGAGACGACGAAGGCCGAGCCGGAACTCACGACCGCGCAGCTGATCGAACGCTGGAGGGAGAGGCCCGAAGGCGCGCGGCTCGCCGAGCTCGCCGCCGAGGAGTCACTGGTCCGCGACGGGCGTGCAGCGGGACGCGACCTGGTCATGGCGTTGCAGCGCCTGGCCGCGGAATTCGGCCCCGAAAAGCGCCTGAACGACCTGATCGCCCTTTCGCGCGAGCGCAAGCTCGACAGCGAAGAACAACAGGAATTTCAACAACTTCTGGGTGGCCGGGGGCAGCCGGCCGGGAGTTGAGCGGTTCGGCCTTGCAAAGACGCGAGACCGTCCTAACTGTATAATGCGCGGCTCTTTTTTCCCGCCCCATACCCACGGTGACCCAGCCTTGAGCGAGAAAAAGCTCCCGATCATCCCTGAAGATCGCCAGTCGCAGCTGAAGCTCCTGATCGCGCGTGGCAAGGAACAGGGTTACCTGACCTATGCCGAGGTCAACGACCACCTGCCGCCCGAGATCGTCGATCCGGAGCAGATCGAAGACATCGTCAACACGATCAACGACATGGGCATCACGGTGTACGAGAAGGCACCGGACGCCGAAGCCCTGTTGCTGACCGATGCCTCGGCCCCGGATGAAGAAGCCGTCGAGGAAGCCGCCGCGGCGCTCGCAATCGCGGACTCCGAATTCGGGCGCACGACCGATCCGGTGCGCATGTACATGCGCGAGATGGGCACGGTTGAACTGCTGACCCGCGAGGGCGAGATCCGCATCGCCAAGCGCATCGAGGAAGGCCTCGACCAGGTGCGCTCCGCGCTCGCCTACTACCCGCCGACCTACGATTTCCTGCTCGGCGCCTACGAGCCGGTCAAGGGCGGCCAGGGCCGCCTGACCGACATCATCGTCGGCTTCCTCGACCCGAATGCGCCGGACGAAATCGCGCAGCCGCACAATCCGAAGGCCATCATCAAGAAGGAAGAGCCGAAGCTCGACGACGACGAGGAGTCGGAGGAGTCCGAGGAAGACGAGGAAGCGATCGACACCGGACCGGACCCGGAGGAGACCGCGAAGCGTTTCGCCGCAATCGCGCGCCTGCACAACCAGGCCGCCAAGGGCCTCACGACCGCGCGCGGCGCCAAGGAACCGAAAATCGTCCGCGCCCGCAAGAAACTCTCCGGCCAGTTCATGGAGCTGAAGCTCGCGCCGCGCATGTTCGATGCGCTGGTCGCGAACCTGCGCAGCCACGTGGACGAAGTGCGCCGCCTCGAACGCGAAATCATGTCGATCTGCGTGCGCCAGGCCGGCATGCCGCGCAAGGACTTCATCGCGACCTTCCCGAAGAACGAGACCAACACGCGCTGGATCGACAAGCACATCCGCGCGAAGCGCAAGCATTCGGCGGCACTCGGCCGGCTCAAGGAAGAAGTCACGCGCCGCCAGCACGACCTGAGGGCGCTCGAGAAGCGCCTCGCGCGCTCGATCCAGGAGCTGAAGGCCGTCAATCGCGATATTGCCACCGGCGAGGCGATGGCGCGGCGCGCCAAGAAGGAGATGGTCGAGGCCAACCTGCGCCTCGTGATCTCGATCGCCAAGAAGTACACGAACCGAGGACTGCAGTTCCTGGACCTGATCCAGGAAGGCAACATCGGCCTGATGAAAGCGGTGGACAAGTTCGAATACCGGCGCGGCTACAAGTTCTCGACCTACGCGACCTGGTGGATCCGCCAGGCCATCACCCGCTCGATCGCCGACCAGGCGCGCACGATCCGCATCCCCGTGCACATGATCGAGACCATCAACAAGCTGAACCGCATCTCGCGGCAGATGCTGCAGGAGATGGGCCGCGAGCCGACGCCGGACGAGCTGGCCGAGCGCATGGAGATGCCCGAGGACAAGGTCCGCAAGGTGCTGAAGATCGCGAAGGAGCCGATCTCGATGGAAACACCGATCGGCGACGACGAGGATTCGCACCTGGGCGACTTCATCGAGGACTCGGCGGCCGAAAGCCCGCTGGATTCCGCGACCGTCGAGTCGCTGCGCGAGACCGTGCACGGCGTGCTGTCGCAGCTGACCCCGCGCGAGGCCAAGGTGCTGCGCATGCGCTTCGGCATCGACCTCTCGACCGACCACACGCTCGAGGAAGTCGGCAAGCAGTTCGACGTCACCCGCGAGCGCATCCGGCAGATCGAAGCGAAGGCACTACGGAAACTCAGGCATCCCAGCCGCAGCGAGCAGCTGCGCAGCTTCCTGATGGAGGATTGAGCGGGCTGATCAGCGCCCCCATTGCCGGGCTCCTCGCTTGGGGCCTTTCCGTTTCCCGGTGATCAGGCTGGGTTTCTAAAACCGCCATCGCCAGCCCGAGCGCACGGCGTTCTATGGGCCCGTGCAGAAGCATCTGGATAACTGGATGGCACGCGGGCATGAGAACGATCTCAACGCTGCTAAGATCCCGCGTCACATAAACTATCGGAATCTGTCGATACATGTCGCTGGAAATCCTTTCACTTCAGTCGTTCGAGGATCCAATAGCCGTACTGCCCAGTTCATTCGGCTCGCCGGGGAGCATCAATGGGCAATAGATCGGCCCATTGCCGACGACCGGCCAGACGGCACCTCTGACATCCACCGGACTCCCGACTCATGCAAACACTGGAGCATCGGAAACAGATCGACGGACTTCGATTCTTTGCCTTTGCCTCGGTGTTCATGATCCACAGCGACATCGAAAACTTCTGGTGGGGCAGTTACGGGGTCTCGCTGTTCTTCGTGATCAGCGGGTTCCTGATCACCCGAATCCTGATCGCATCGCAAGACCGGCCGCGCGGTCAGGCACTCAAAGCCTTCTACGCCCGCCGCGCACTGCGAATTTTCCCGGCCTACTATCTGGTGCTAGGACTGGCGGCAGCCACGGTCGGCATCGCTTACCTGCCGGCCTTCGTTCTCTACGTGATGAACTGGGGGG
>JBATEA010000346.1:0-1612 GCA_049663745.1 Steroidobacteraceae bacterium
GAGCAATGCTGGCGCCGGCCCCGGCGGCGACGCCGTTGACTGCGGCGACCACCGGCATCGGCAGCTTCTGCAATGCAAGCACCAACGGCTTGTAGTTGCGCTCGATCGAATCTCCCAGGTCCGCGCCCTTGTCGCCCGGCGAAACTGCGCGATCGCCGAGGTCCTGGCCTGCACAGAAACCGCGACCAGCGCCGCTGAGCACCAGCACGCGCGCGCCATCAGCGACCGCCTGTGCAAGTGCGCTGCGGACTTCCTCGTGCATCACGGAATTGAAGCAGTTGAGCCGTTCCGGACGGTTCAGCGTCAACCGCGCGATGCCGCCCGCTTGCGAATACTGGATTGACGTGTAATTCATCGCGACTCCGGCACTGCCTTCACTCGTCGTAGCTGATCTCGAGCGCAGGGCTCGTCGGTCGCGCCTGGCAACAGAGAATATAGCCGGCCTCGACCTCCCAATCCTCGAGGGCCACGTTGTGTTCCATTTCTGCCGTTCCACTCAGGAGTTTTGCGCGACAGGTCGAGCAGACGCCGGCCCGGCAGGAGAATGGCAGCTCAAGACCCGCACGACCCGCGGCGTCCAGGATCGCCTCGTCGTGCATCGGCATCCTGAAAGAGCGCCTCCGCCCATCCATGATGACCGTGATGTTCGCGCCGTCCGCGGGTGTTGCGGCCTTGGTCGGTGGGGCGACCGGTGCGCCCGTGGGCACAACCGCCGGCGCAGCTGCCGTCGGGCCGAAGTACTCCACGTGGACGCGCCCGCGGGCGCCCAGGCTCGTCAATGCTTCCTGCACGTCGGCGGCCATCGATCCGGGACCGCAGATGAAGAATTCGTCCACCGCAGCCGCGTCGAATTCATGACGCGCGAGCTCCCGGACCTTGGCAGCGTCGAGCCGGCCATTGAACAACTCGAATTCCTGCGGTTCGCGGCTCATGACGAAACACACCGAGAAGCGCGGGAGGAACCGGTCCTTGAGCGCCAGCACCTCTTCGAGGAACATCGTGCGCGCCGTGCTGGTATTGCCGTAATAGAGCTGGAATCGGCTGTCAGGCTCCACCGCCAGGACCGTCGCCGCGATCGAAAGCACCGGCGTGATGCCGCTGCCGGCGGCAAATGCGAGGTAGTGTTTCGCGCGCCCCGGCTCAAGCTGCGTGTGGAAGCTGCCGTTGGGCGTCAGTACGTCGAGCGTGTCCCCGATTCGCATCTTGCCGGCCAGGTACGGCGACATCCGGCCGCCGGCCTGCGTACGGAAACCGATTCGCAACCGGTCCGCGCCCTCCGGACTGACGATCGAATAGGTCCGCCGTTCTTCCTGTCCGTCGAGGACGGCCCGCACGGCGACATGCTGGCCCGCCTGGAAGCGATAGTCGGCGCGCAATTCTTCCGGCAGCGCAAAGCCGATCGCCACTGCGTCGTCGGCGATTGCCGTCCGCTCCGTAATCTTCAGCGCGTGAAACTTCAGCACGGTAGGGAGCCTCCAGATGACTCTCGCATGCGCGCCGCCGCCAGGGACGAAAATCGCCCGGCCCCGGAGGTTTTTGCGCGGGCAATGGCGCGCCGGCGTTGCTCGCCTCGACCATAGTCCGGGCTATAGGACTTCGGCTCGCGCCTTGG
>JBATEA010000347.1:0-3932 GCA_049663745.1 Steroidobacteraceae bacterium
GGTCGAACGCGCCGCTGGCGGCGGCCAGCAGGTCGCTGCCAAGGAACGCATCCGCATCGCCGGCCGCGTCGCGCACGGCCAACAGGCCGCGGCCCGCCTGGAAATGATAGTACTGATCCGGCTGCAATGGCTCGCCGCTTCCGGAATCCCGGGAGAGTTCCAGTCCGTAGCCCAGCTCCTCCAGCAGGATCAGCTCGAATACCCGCAGCGAGCGGTGATCCGCCGCGCCGGCCAGCTGGCCGATGGCTGCCGCATAGCCGTCGAACACGCGTTCGTGCCGGTCTTCCCGCGGAAGCAGATGCAGCAGGAGCTCATTCAGGTAGAAACCGCTCATCAGTTGCGCGGGAGGCAACGGCCGCAGCACGCCGCCGATTTCGGCGCCGACCAGCGTTCCGCCATCCGCCCGCCCGGACCACGAGACCAGCAGCGGCACGAATGGCTGCAGCACGCCGCGCAGTGCAGATGCGGGGCGGCGGGCGCCGCGCGCAAACAGCGTCACGCGGCCGTGATTCCTGGTCATCAGCTCGAGGATCCTGCTGCTGTCGCTCCAGGGCCGGTGGTGCAGCAGATAGGCCGGCTCCAGCTGGACGCGCCGCGGCGCGGTCATGGCGAATCGTGACCGAGCCGGCGCAGCATGCCGGCATCGTCGGTCCAGTCCTCGCGCAGCTTTACCCAGGTCGACAGGTGAACCCGCCGGCCGAGCAGGTTGTTGAGATCGAGCCGCGCCGCGCGACCGATCGCTTTCAGGCCCTCCCCCCTGGTCCCGATCACGATCTTCCGCTGCCCCTCACGCTCGACCCAGATGACGGCATCGATCTCGACCCTTCCGTCGGGTGTTTCCTCGAAGCGTTCGATTTCGACGGCGATGCCGTAGGGCAATTCATCGTGCAGCGCGAGCATCAACTTTTCGCGCAGCACCTCGGCCGCCATGAATCGCTCGTTGCGGTCCGTCACCTGGTCTTCCGGGTACAGCGGCGGTGCCTCCGGCAGCAGGGCGACGATCGCGTCCACGAGCCGTGACAGATTCTGCCCGCGCAAGGCCGACACGGGCACGATGGCCGCGAAGGCATGGCGGCGGGAGAGCGCGTCGAGAACCGGCAGCAACCGCTCCTTCGGCCGCACCCGGTCCACCTTGTTAACCGCGACAATGATCGGCCTGGCGGCGGCGACGAGCTGCGCGAGAACGGCATCATCCTCGGCGGTCCACCGTGTCGCCGCCGTGATCAGGACTGCCACGTCCGCGGTCGCGATGGCGGCAACCGCCTCGCGGTGCATCGCCTGGTTCAGGCGCCGGCCGGCTGCCGCGCCGAATCCCGGCGTATCGTGGAGGATCAGCTGGAATCCCGGCCGGGTCAGCACGCCCGCGATGCGCTGGCGCGTGGTCTGCGCCTTCGGTGTAACGATGCTGAGTTTCTGACCCACGAGCGCATTGAGGAGCGTCGACTTGCCGACATTGGGCCGGCCGGCCAGCACCGCCGTGCCGCAATGATGCCCCGCGACCGCATTCAACGGCGCGCCTGCAGCGCCGGATTACCGAGCACGAGCGTTGCGGCCTCCTGCTCCGCCCGTCGCCGGCTGCTGCCTTCAGCCTCGGCCGCGATCGCAAGTCCGTTGACGTCGCAGCGCACACGGAAGCGCTGTTCATGCGGCTCCCCGGAAACTTCCATCACCGTGTACTCCGGGAGGCCCAGGCCGCGGCCCTGCAGCCATTCCTGCAGTCGCGTCTTTGCGTCCTTCAGCTCGGACGCCATCGGCAGTTCGTCCAGCCGCTGTCGCATCAGGCGCCCCGCCAGGGTGCGTGCGGCATCCAGGCCGCGGTCCAGGTAAACGGCGCCGACCAGTGCTTCCAATGCGTCCGCGAGGATCGAGGCGCGCCGCCGGCCGCCGGATTTCAGCTCGCCCTCGCCGAGGCGCAGGTGCTGGCCGAGGCCCAGCTCGAGCGCCAGCGCCCCGAGCGTTTCGCCGCTGACGAGACTTGCCCGATACCGCGAGAGCTCGCCTTCACTGGCTTCAGGATGGGATTCAAACAGCATTTCGGCCACGACGAAGGACAGCACCGCGTCGCCGAGGTATTCCAGCCGCTCGTTGTTGTCCGGCCCCGCGCTGCGGTGCGTCAGAGCGCGGTCCAGTAGCCCGGCGTCGGCGAAACTGCAGCCCAGGCGCTCTTGCAGCCAGCCCGCGGGATCCACTCCTCGCCCGCAGCGCGGCTCAGCGCGCGGCGACCTCGACGGTCTTGTCGAATGTCAGCAGGAAGGACACGTTATAGGCGAGCGGCACGGTTTCCTCGTAATTCGCGCGCATCGTGAAAGACCCGCCATCCTTCTTGATCTCGATGTCGTTCGAATCGACAGCCGTCACCATCTCGATATCGAAGTGGCGTTCGATGGCCTTGCGGAGCATGAATTCAGTGGAACCCGGATTCGATTCGAATTCCTCCCTGACCTTCTCGAGAGTCGACGCGACGCGCATGTATTCCAGGTACTTCGGAATCAGCCGGATTCCGGCGTAGACCCAGGCGCCGACCACGATGACGATCACCAGGATGCCGAGGAATGTCATCCCCCGCTGTCTGCCCTGCATATGCTGTACTCCTTACCGAATCGCGGTTCCCATGCGTTCCCAAAGCAGGATCGAGCCCGGCCCGGGGTTGAATGACAGCCAGATCGCTTCCGCCTTGCCAATCAGGTTATCTGCCGGCACGTAGCCGACGTCGGGAAAACGGCTGTCACGGCTGTTGTTGCGGTTGTCGCCCATCATGAAGAAATGCCCGTCCGGCACGCGCCACTCGCCTTCCATTCCGGGCCGCACGGGATCCAGCATGACGGCATGCGTGACGCCCTCCAGCTGCTCCTCGCCCGCCCGCGAGAACGGATACTGCTCGTTCTTGGGTCCCGAATACAACTCGCCGGGCTGGATCTGGGACGCCGTACCGTTCACGTAGATCTGCGATCCGACAACGCGAATCGTGTCACCAGGCAGCCCTACGAGCCTCTTGATGAGCACGAGCGACGGATCCGTCGGCTTCCGGAACACGATCACGTCGCCGCGCGCAGGCTCTCCGATGGGCAGTACCTTCCAGTTCACGACCGGGACTCGTAGCCCATAACGCCACTTGTTGACGAAGATGAAATCGCCCTGCACGAGTGTCGGCATCATCGAGTCCGACGGAATGCGGAATGGCTCGTACAGGAAAGAACGGAGCACGAGCACGATGACGATCACCGGGAAGAATGAGCGCGCGTAATCGACCGCCAGCGGCTCCTTCGCGTTGCCACGCGCTTTCCGGCGCGGCGCGAATATCCAGTGATCTGCGCCCCAGACGACGCCGGTCAGCAATGCCAGCGCCACCAGCACGAACGAAAAGTCGAATACCATCCTAGCCCCCGCGGTTCACTTCTTTCCGACCTGCAGCACCGCGAGGAACGCCTCCTGCGGGATCTCCACCGTGCCCAGCTGTTTCATGCGCTTCTTGCCCTCCTTCTGCTTCTCGAGGAGCTTGCGTTTGCGCGACACGTCGCCGCCATAACACTTCGCCAGCACGTTCTTGCGCAGGGCCTTGACGGTCGCCCGCGCGATGACCTGGCCGCCGACCGCAGCCTGGATCGCCACTTCGAACATCTGGCGCGGGATCAGTTCCTGCATCTTGTCAACGAGTTCGCGGCCGCGATGATAGGCGCTTTCACGATGCACGATCATCGACAGCGCGTCCACGCGATCACCATTGATCAGCAGGTCCAGCCTGGCGAGCGGTGCGCGCTGGAAATGGCTGAACTCGTAGTCGAATGATGCGTAGCCGCGGCTCGCCGACTTGAGCCGATCGAAGAAATCGAGCACGACCTCCGCCAGCGGCAGTTCATATTGCAGCGACATCTGCGTGCCCAGCTGCAGCATCTTCTTCTGGGACCCTCGCTTCTCCTGGCAAAGCTTGATCA
>JBATEA010000348.1:0-23067 GCA_049663745.1 Steroidobacteraceae bacterium
CGACGCGGCCGCGCATCGCGGCGCCATCGACGCCGGAGGCAGGACGATCGCCGTCTGCGGCACCGGGCTCGACCAGGTGTATCCAGCGGAGCATGCCTCCCTTGCCGCCGTGATCGCGGCGCAGGGCGCACTGGTTTCCGAGTTCTCGCTGGGCACGCCGCCGCTCGCGACGAACTTCCCGCGGCGCAACCGCCTGCTCTCGGGCCTCGCGCGCGGCGTGCTGGTCATCGAGGCTGCGGCGCGCTCGGGTTCGCTGATCACGGCGCGCCTTGCCGGCGAGCAGGGACGCGACGTGATGGCGGTGCCGGGTTCCATACATAACGCGAACGCGCGCGGTTGCCATCGCCTGATCAAGGACGGCGCGGCACTCGTCGAATCGGCCGAGGATGTGCTCGCAACAATCGGTATTCGTGAGGCTGCTGCCGCGCCCGCCGCTTCGTCAAATACCCCGGCCGGGGTGCGCAAAACCGGCGGCGAGTTGGACAGCGCAGCAGAAATGCTGTTGAATGCGCTCGGTTTCGAGCCGGCGGATCTCGACAAACTGGTTGAGCGAACGGGCCTTGCGGCCCACACCGTCGCCGCGATGCTGCAGATGCTCGAATTGGAAGGTCGAATCGAATCGCTGACCGGCGGGCGTTACAGCCGGACTCCACTGAGGCAGGCCCGATGAAGGAAAGCGTTCTCGACATCCTGATCCACCTGTTTGAGAACTTCCTCGACGCCGATGACGACAGCGCGCCGAGCCGGGATGCATTGAAGCAGGAGCTGGAGCAGGCCGGTTATCCGGAAGCGGACATCGAGCGGGCGCTGGCCTGGCTCGAGAGCCTGGCCGCCGACCCGGATCGCGCGATGAATGAGGGCACGGCTCGCGCCGTGCGCGTGTTCAGCGGCCAGGAGCAGGTGCGCCTCGACACCGACGTGCGCGGCTACCTGCTGCACCTGGAGAATCTCGGCATCCTGTCCGCAGCGCAGCGCGAGGTCGTCATCGACCGGCTGCTCGCCCTCGAGGCCGACGACATCGACATCGAGCAGCTGAAGTGGGTGGTCCTGATGGTGCTGTTCAGCCAGCCCGGGCAGGAAAACGCCTACCAGCGCATGGAAGACCTGGTGTTCGACGAGCGGCGGGACGCGATGCACTGAGCGCCCGCGGCAGGGTTCGGCCAGTGAGCCGCGGCCGGGCCCGCGGCTTTGGCGTCTCTGGGGCGACGTGAGACGGAACAGATAATGAGCGCAAATCTCGTCATCGTGGAATCGCCCGCCAAGGCGAAGACCATCAAGAAGTATCTCGGACCAGACTTCGAGGTGCTGGCTTCGTATGGCCACGTCCGCGACCTGATGGAAAAAGAGGGAGCGGTCGACCCCGACAACGACTTCGAGATGAAATACCGGCTCATCGAGAAGAACCGCCCCAAGGTGGATGCCATCGAGCGCGCGATGCGGAAGGCGAAGTCGCTCTATCTCGCGACCGACCCGGACCGCGAGGGCGAGGCGATTTCCTGGCACCTGGCCGAGATCCTGCGCGAGCGCGGCGCGCTGGACGGCAAGGAACTGAAGCGCGTGCGTTTCTACGAAATCACCAGGAACGCGGTGCGCGAGGCGATTCAGAACTCCGAGGG
Organism: Steroidobacteraceae bacterium; assembly: GCA_049663745.1. Taxonomy (GTDB): domain Bacteria; phylum Pseudomonadota; class Gammaproteobacteria; order Steroidobacterales; family Steroidobacteraceae; genus SCUD01. The sequence continues at coordinate 1,617 of JBATEA010000348.1, forward strand.
CCTCAACGACAACCTTGTCAATGCGCAGCAGGCGCGCCGCGCGCTCGATTACCTGGTCGGCTTCAACCTGTCGCCGCTGTTGTGGAAGAAAGTCAAGCCGGGACTTTCGGCCGGCCGCGTGCAGAGCGTTGCGCTGCGCCTGATCTGCGAGCGCGAAGCGGAAATCGCGCGCTTCATCCGCCAGGAGTACTGGACCATCGAGGCCGATGCGTCCAGGGACAAGGCGCGGTTCCCCGCGCGGCTCGTCGAGTACCGCGGCGAGAAGGTCGAGGCCGACACGCAGAAAAGCCGCTTCACGATCACGGCCGAGACGCAGGCGCGCGAGGTCGAGCGCGCGATCATCGCCGCGGCCGGCGGCGTGCTGACGGTGGATGGCGTCGAGCGCAAGCCGAAGCGCCGCAACCCGCCGCCGCCATTCACGACCTCGACGCTGCAGCAGGAATCCGCCCGCAAGCTCGGTTTCACTGCGCGGCGCACGATGCAGACCGCGCAGCGGCTCTACGAGTCGGGCCACATCACCTACATGCGCACCGATTCGGTGTCGCTGTCGAAGGACGCGATCGGCGAGATCCGCGACACGATCCGCGCCAACTTCGGAGAAAAGGCGCTGTCGGACGGCATCATCGAGTACAAGACCAAGTCGAAGAATGCGCAGGAAGCGCACGAGGCGATCCGCCCCACCGCGGCCGCCGAGACGCCGCAAAAGGCGGAACATGACCTGCACGACGAGGACCAGCGCCGGCTCTACGCGCTGGTCTGGAAGCGCGCAGTCGCCTGCCAGATGGCGCCCGCCGTATTCGACACGATCGCAGTGGACCTGGTCGCCGGCGAACGCGGCGCGACCGGTGCGCAGCGCCACGTGTTCCGCGCCAACGGCCAGACGCTGCTGGAGCCGGGCTTCCTCGCCGCCTATCACGAGGACCACGACGAGGACGAGGCCGACGTCGAGAGCGAGGACGAGCAGCGCCTGCCCGCGCTCGAGGAGGGCGAGCAGGTGGCGCTCGAAGCGCTGCGGCCCGAGCAGCATTTCACGCAGCCGCCGCCGCGCTACACGGAGGCAAGCCTCGTCAAGTCGCTCGAGAGCCACGGCATCGGGCGGCCGTCGACCTATGCCTCGATCATCGAGACGCTGCGCTACCGCAAGTACGTCGAGATGCTCGGCCGCGCCTTCCAGCCCACCGACATCGGCAAGATCGTCAGCAAGTTCCTCGTCAAGTATTTCGAGACCTACGTGGATTACGGATTCACCGCCGCGATGGAGGACGTGCTGGACGAGATCTCGAATGGCGAGAAGCTCTGGCGTCCCGAGCTCGCGAGATTCTGGAAGCCCTTCTCGAAGCTCGTCGACCACATTGGCAAGACCGTTACCCGCGAGGAAGTCGCCGAGTCGCGCGAGATCGGCCGCGATCCAGTGAGCGGCAAGCCCATCACCGTGCGCATGGGCGCATACGGGCCGTTCGTGCAATGCGGCACGCGCGACGACGTGGACAAGCCGAAATTCGCGAGCCTGATGCCGGGCCAGCACATGGACGACGTGACGCTGCCGGATGCGCTCAAGCTCCTCTCGCTGCCGCGCGCGCTGGGGCAAGCGGCGGACGGCACGCCGATCAGCGTCGGACGCGGCCAGTACGGGCCCTACGTCAAATACGGTGCAAAGTTCGCGTCGATCAAGGAAGACGACCCGTTCACGCTGACGCTCCCGCGCGCGCTCGAGATCGTCGCCGCCAAGCAGCATGCCGACCGCGAGCGCACGATCCTCGATTTCCCGGATGCCGGCATCCAGGTGCTGAAGGGCCGCTACGGCCCCTACATCACCGACCGGAAGCGCAATGCCAGGGTACCCAAGGGTCGCGAGCCGGCTTCGCTGACGCTCGAGGAATGCGTGGCGCTCCTCGCCGTCGCGCCCGAGCGCGGCAAGGGCCGATTTGGCCGCCGCGGCGCGAAAAAGCCCGCGGTGGCGTCCGTGCCGCCCGCTGTCACGGCTGCGGAGACGGCCCCGCCTGCGAAGGCGAAAGCCATTCGCAAGGCGCCGGCAAGAAAGAAGCCCGCACCCCGCGCCGCTGCCGGCAAGGCCGCTCGCGCCAAGGAGTGAGTGATGGCCGATCGCGCCGCGGTGAGCGCCTGGCTGCTCGAGTTGCAGGAGAGCCTTACTACGGTGCTTGAGCGTGCCGACGGCGGTGCGCAATTTCGCCGTGATACATGGCAGCGGCCCGAGGGCGGCGGCGGCGAGACGCGCGTACTGAAGGACGGCGCGCTCTTCGAGCAGGCCGGCATCAATTTCTCGCTGATCAGGGGCGCACGCCTGCCGCCTTCGGCGAGCGCAGATCGCAAGGCGCTCGCGGGCGCCCCCTTCGAGGCGATGGGCGTGTCGCTCGTGCTGCACCCGCGCAACCCCTTCGTCCCGACCGCGCACATGAACGTGCGCCTGTTCTTCGCCGAGCCTGCGGGCGCCGAGGCCGCCTGGTGGTTCGGCGGCGGTTTTGACCTCACTCCTTACTATGCGGAGGAGGAAGACGTCAGGCATTGGCACCGCGTCGCGCGCTCGGCCTGCGAAGGCTGCCCGGCCGGCACCTACGAGCGTTACAAGGACTGGTGCGACCGGTATTTCTACCTGCCGCATCGCGGCGAAACGCGCGGCGTGGGCGGGCTGTTTTTCGACGACCTCAATGAATGGGGCTTCGACACCTGCTTCGCCTTTCTGCGCCGGGTCGGCGCCGCCTTCGTCGCCGGATACCTGCCGATTGCGGAACGGCGCCGCGGCATCGCCTTCGGCGAGCGCGAACGCCAGTTCCAGCTCTACCGGCGCGGCCGCTACGCCGAGTTCAACCTGATCCACGACCGCGGCACGTTGTTCGGGCTGCAATCCGGCGGTCGCACGGAATCCATCCTGATGTCGCTGCCGCCGCTCGCGCGCTGGGAATATGGCTGGCAACCCGAGCCCGGTTCGCCCGAGGAGCGCCTGAGTCGGGATTTCCTGCGGCCGCGCGACTGGCTCGCCGGTCCCGCTTGAAGTACCGCCACGCCTGTCATGCGGGCAATTTCGCCGACGTCGTCAAGCACGTCGTGCTGGTCGCGGTGCTTGCGCGCCTGGCGCAGAAGGATCGTCCGCTCTTCTACCTCGACACGCACGCGGGCCGCGCCCGCTACGATCTCGGCTCGCGCGATGGCGCGGCGGAAGCGGCGCGCGGAATATTGAAGCTCGCCGCCGCGGACCGGAAAGGCATGCCGGCGCCTGTCCGTCGCTATCTCGAGCTGGTGCGCACTTTCGATCCCGCGAATGAAGACCTGCCGCGGATCTATCCGGGATCGCCCTGCATCGCGGCGGCGCTGCTGCGGCCCGGGGACCGCGCCGCGCTCTGCGACATCGAGCCCGGCGAGGCGCAATTGCTCGCTCGCGAGTTTCACGGCGACCGGCGCTTCAGCGTTCACTGCCGGGATGGCTTCGAGTCGCTGGCCGCGCTGTTGCCGCCACCCGAGAAGCGCGGACTGGCGCTGATCGATCCGCCGTACGAGGAACAGCTGACGGATCTCGAGCGGGTCGCCGATGCGCTGCAGGGCACCGCGAAGCGCTGGCCCCAGGGCGTGCTTGCGGCCTGGTATCCGATCAAGCTTGCGGCGCCGATCGCGCGCTTCCACCGGCGGCTTGTCGATGCAGGCCTCAAGCGCCTGCTCGCGGTGGAACTCTGCGTGCATCCCGACGATTCGCGCGCCGGCCTGAATGGCTCGGGGATCCTGCTGGTCAATCCGCCGTGGAAAGTGGACGGCGACCTGCGCTCAGCCCTGCCGGTGCTGCACGCGCTCCTCGCGCCCGAAGGCGCCGGCCGCTGGCGCGTGGACTGGCTCGCGGGCGAACGATGACGGGCGGCTCAGCCGCCCCAGTCCACCGCCTCGAATACCTGCCGGGCGATGGCGTCGAGGTCCTTCTGGCCGCGGCCGACGACCGCAATGCTGCCGCGCGGCGCCGGCATCACCACGCCCGTGTATCCCTGCTCCGAGATCCGCACCGTCTCGCCGACGCTGCGGTGCCGGAGCAACAGCACCGTGACCGGGCCCTGCGGCATCCGCACCACCAGGTGCGGCACGACATGGCCCTCATAAACGCAGCGCGCAGCGAATGTCACGTTGCCGACCGGCCGCAGGCGCGTGCCCTCGGGATCCAGCACGCCGGCCAGCGCCGCGGGCGTGATCGGCACCAGGCTCACCATCGAGCCGGGCTCGTCCACCACGTGGCCGATGACCTCGCGCGCAAGCGAAACGCGCGGCGAACTGATCCATAGCGCAAGACCGACCGACACGCCGATCACGATGCTGGCGGCGAACGCGAGCCAGCGCGGGCGTGTCGCGGCGTTCGCCGCTTTCGCAACGGCAGCCTTGCGGATGCGCGCCACATCCACGGCGAGTGCGCGCCCGATCAGCGTGTCCATGGCCCGCAACTCGTCCAGGTAGCGCGCGCAGGCCGGGCAATCGCGGCGGTGCGCATCGATTTCGCTGCCTGCGAGCCCGGGCTCTGCGCCAATGCGGCGGCGGAATTCCAGGCAGTCCATCACGGCGTGGACTCCGGCGCCAGCCTGAGTTCCTGGCGCAGCTTCGCGCGCGCGCGGAACAGGCGCGTCAGGACGGCGCCCTGCTGCAGGCCCATCTGGTCGGCGATTTCCTTTGTCGAGTAACCCATCAGCACCTGCAGCACCAGCGGTTCGCGATATTCGTCGTTGAGACGGAACAAAGCGTCGCGCATCTCGGCGAGCGCGGCATCTTCCTCTGCAGCGAGCACGCCCGCCTCCGCGGCCACCAGCGCGTCGAGATCGGTCACTTCGAGACGCTTGCGCTCGAAAGAGCGGGCGAGTTCCCGCCTGACGATGGTCAGCAGCCAGGACTTCGCCCTGCCTTCCTCGACGAGCGTGTCAAACGACTTCCAGGCCCGCAACAACGCCTCCTGCACCACGTCCTCGGCGAGCTGCCGGTCCCGGCTGAGCCAGAACGCAAAGCGCAGCAGGTCGGGGCGAAAAGTCTCGCAAAGCGTCTCGAAACGCTTTCGCCTGTCCGTTCCGCGCTCGTCGCGGTTCATGTATAAAGACCGGCCATAGAAGGATTTTATTTCCGGCCCTGGACGGGCGACTTTACCGCAGCCAAAGCCGGGCCAGGAGCCTCATGGGCCAGCGTGTCACCGGGAGCTTCCCTCGTACCAGGCCGAGGCGCATGCGCCGCGACCCTTTTTCGCGCCGGCTCGCCCGGGAATCCCGGGTCACGGCCGACGACCTGATCCAGCCGCTGTTTGTCATCGAGGGAAGCCGGAAACGCGAGCCCGTCGCTTCGATGCCGGGCATCGAAAGGCTGAGTGTCGACCTGCTGGTCGCCGAGGCCGGACGCCTGGACAGCCTCGGCATCCCGGCCATCGCGCTGTTCCCGGTCCCCGATCCCGCGACCAAGACGGAGGATGGCCGCGAGGCCTGGAATCCCGACGGCCTCGTGCAGCGTGCGGTGCGCGAACTGAAGCGGGCCGTGCCCGGACTCGGCGTGATCACCGACGTCGCGCTCGACCCGTTCACGACGCACGGCCAGGACGGGATCATCGATGAAACCGGCCTGGTGCTGAATGACGTGACGGTCGCCGCGCTCGTGAAGCAGGCCCGGTCCCATGCGACGGCCGGCGCCGACATGGTGGCACCCTCGGACATGATGGACGGGCGGATCGGCGCGATCCGCTCGGCGCTCGAGCAGGATGGTCATCACGACACCCGGATTCTCGCCTATTCGGCCAAGTACGCTTCCTGTTTCTACGGACCCTTCCGCGACGCCGTCGGTTCCTCGATCTCCCTCGGCAAGGCCGACAAGTCCACCTACCAGATGGACCCGGCCAACAGCGAGGAAGCGCTGCGCGAAGTGGCGCTCGACATCTCGGAGGGTGCGGACATCGTCATGGTCAAGCCGGGCCTGCCCTATCTCGACGTCGTGCGGCGCGTGAAGGACGAGTTCGGCATGCCGACATTCGTCTACCAGGTGAGCGGCGAATACGCGATGCTCGCCGCTGCCGCCGCAAACGGCTGGCTCGACGAGCGCGCCGCCGTACTGGAGAGCCTCACCTGCATCAAGCGCGCAGGCGCGGACGGCATCCTGAGCTACTACGCCGGGCGCGCCGCCGGCTGGCTGCGCGGGGACTGACAAGTGGCCACACACGACGGTCCGGGCCGCTACGCGCTGTTCGGGCATCCGGTCAGCCACAGCTGGTCGCCATTCATCCAGGGCCTGTTCGCGCGGCAATTCGATCTCGTCGTGGACTACAAGCTGTGCGACGTCGATCCGATGTCGTTCCGGCGCGCCGTCATCGATTTCTTCGTCGAGGGCGGCGGCGGCGCCAATGTCACGCTGCCGCACAAGCCGGCCGCGGCAGAGATCGTCAACGAGCTGTCGGCACGCGCCGAACGTGCCCGCGCCGTCAACACGATCATCCGCAGGAGCCCGACGGAGCTTCTCGGCGACAACACCGACGGCGCCGGACTCGTGACCGATCTCGTCAGCAATCTCGGCGTCACGGTCAGCGGCTCGCGCCTGCTGGTGCTCGGCGCTGGCGGCGCCGTGCGCGGCGTGCTGGCGCCGCTGCTCGAGCAGGAGCCGCGCGAAGTCCGCATCGCGAATCGCACGCCGGATCGCGCCAAGCGCCTGCGCGACGAATTCTCGGACCTCGGCGAGATATCGGCCTCGAGCTTCGACGAGGTGGACGACCGACCCTGGGACATCGTCATCAATGCCACCGCCGCGAGCCTCGCGGGCGAGGTGCCCGCGCTGCCGCCGCGCGCCATCGGGCACGAAACCGTCTGCTACGACATGGCCTACGGGCGCGGCTCCACGGCATTCATGCGCTGGGCGACGGAGCGCGGCTCGTCGCGCTCCTACAAAGGCTGGGGCATGCTGGTCGAGCAGGCCGCGGAATCCTACCGGCTGTGGCACGGCGTGCGCCCCGCGACCAGGCCGGTGCTCGACGCGCTCAATCGGCTCTAGCCGTCACCCTTCAGGTAATCGTCCTTCAGCGCCACGTAGTGTTCCGCCGATTCGGCGAGCATCGCGATTTCTTTCGCAGTGAGCGCGCGTGCCTCACGCACCGGGCTGCCCAGCCATAGCGTACGTGACGGCAGCCGCTTACCTGCAGGCACGAGGCTGCCCGCGCCGATGATGACTTCGTCGCCGACGACCGCGCCGTCCATCACGATCGCGCCCATGCCGATCAGGCAGCGTCGGCCGATGGTGCAGGCATGCAGGATCACGCGGTGCCCGACCGTGCATTCCGCTGCCACCAGCAGCGGGATGCCCTGCCCTCCCGCGAGCCGCGCACTCGCGACATGCAGGACGCTGCCGTCCTGGATGCTGGTGCGAGCGCCGATCTCGATCGTGTTGACGTCGCCGCGCAGCACGGCGCCTGGCCAGATCGAGGCGTCGTCACCGATGGTCACGCGTCCGATCACGACCGCGGCCGGGTCGATCCAGACCCGCCGCCCGATGACGGGCCGCGCATCGCGGTAGGGGCGGATGTTCACGTCAGCGCATCGTCACGAATTCTTCGGCGCTGGTCGGGTGGATCGCGACCGTGTCGTCGAAATCGCCCTTGGTCGCGCCCATGCGCAGTGCCACGGCGAAACCCTGCAGCATCTCGTCGGCGCCCATGCCGATTACGTGCAGGCCGACGATGCGGTTGTCCGGGCCGACCGTCACGAGCTTCATCCCGGCGCGATGCCTGCGCGCCGTCAGCCCGTGATACAGCGGCATGAAGTCCGAGAGGAACACCTCGACCGCATCGCCGTGCAGCGCGCGGGCCTCCTGCTCGGACAGTCCCACCGTGCCGATCGGCGGGTGCGAGAAGATCACGGTGGGAATCAGCCGGTAATCGAGATGGCGATCGCTCATGCCGCCGAACAGCCGGTCGGCGAGCCGCCGCCCCGCGGCGATCGCGACCGGCGTCAGCGCTTCGCGCCCCGTCACGTCGCCGACCGCATGGATGCCCGGCACATTCGTGTCCTGCCGGAGGTCGGTGATCACTTCACCCTGCGCGCCGATCGCGATACCGGCTTCCGTGAGCCCCATTCCGCCGGAATTCGCCTCGCGCCCCACGGCCCAGATCACTTTCTCGAAGGGGCCCGCGCTGCGGCCGTCCTGGAGTTCGAGGCTGAGGCCCGTGGCGACCTTTGCCAGCGCGACCGGCACCGCATTGTCGATGATCGTCATGCCATCCGCACGCATGGCCTTCATCAGCGCGAATGAAAGCATCTCGTCGAAGCCGCGCAGCATGCGATCGCGCCGGACCAGCACCGTCACGGTCGACCCGAGCGCCGCGAACACCCCCGAGAGTTCCGCCGCGACGTAACTGCTGCCGACCAGCGCGACCGAAGCCGGCAACCGTTCGAGTGCGAAGAATCCGTCCGAGCTGATGCCCTGATCCGCGCCGGGCACGGCCGGCACTATCGGCCGCCCGCCGGTCGTGATCACGATGTGCGGCGCTTCGTGCAGGACGGCGCCGATCGCCACGCGCCTGCCGCCCGCGAGCCGCGCGCGCTCCTTCGCGAGCGTGACGCCGTGCCGCGCCAGGTTTTCGGCGTAGATGCCGCGCAGGCGCAATACGTAGGCGTCGCGACGCTCCTTCAGCGTCTTCCAGTCATGAGCGCGGCGCTCGATTTCAAAGCCGTAGCCCGCCGCGTCCTCGATGCCATGCGCGAGTTCAGCCGCATGGAACATGATCTTCTTCGGCACGCAGCCCACATTGACGCAGGTACCGCCGAGCGGCCCGGGTTCCGCGAGCAACGTCCGCGCGCCGTGCTCGGCCGCGCGTTGTGCGCAGGCGAGCCCGCCGCTGCCGCCGCCGATCACGATGAGATCCCAGTGTTCCGCCATCATTGCCACGCGCGGGTGCCCGGAGGGCGAATGATATACTTGAAGAGTCATGACCTGGGTCATCGTGCCCGCGATCGCCGCCTTGCTTGCGCTCCTCGTGATCCTCGTCCGCAGCGGCCTGCTCCGGCTGCGCGCCTCGGTGCGGAAATCCTGGGCGAGCCTCGACGAGCTGCTGCTCGAACGCCACGACCTGCTCACGAAGCTGGTCGAAATCTGCTCCCCGCACATGCGCTATGAGCAGCAGATACTCGAGCGCGTCTCGAGGGCCGATGCTGCGACCTTCGCCGCCGCCGCGCGTGAGGACATTCCGGCGCTGGCTGCGGCGGAGAAGCTGCTGCGCAGCTCGGTTGCCGAGCTGCTGGCGCTCGCGGAAAACTATCCCGTGCTCGGCGGCGATCCCGGGTTCACCGGACTCCGGGGCAAGGTGCTTTCCATCGCTGCGGCGATCGCCGAGCGCCGCGAGCACTACAATTCCGCCGTGAACATGCTGAATGTCCGCAGCCAGGCCTTTCCGCACCGGCTGATCGCGCGCGCCATCGGCTTGCGCTCGGAGGCGCTGTTCGAATGATGCGCATCGCCACCTGGAACGTGAACTCGCTGCGCGTGCGGTTGCCGCATCTCGCGCAGTGGCTCGCCGCCAACCCGATCGATGCGATCGGCCTGCAGGAACTCAAGCTGACGGACGAGCAGTTTCCGCGGGCGGAGATCGAGGGGCTCGGCCTGCGCGCGGTCCACTACGGCCAGAAGACCTACAACGGCGTCGCGATTCTCGCGCGCGGCTCCCTCACCGACGTCACCACCGGCATCCCGGGCGACGACGACCCGCAGCGGCGCGTGATCGCGGCGACGATTGCAGGCATGAGGCTCGTCAATGTCTATGTGCCGAATGGCCAGGAAGTCGGCTCCGAGAAATATGCCTACAAGCTCGCCTGGCTCGAGAAGCTGCGCGCCTGGCTCAAGGCCGAGCTTGCGCGCCATCCGAAACTCGCGATCGTCGGCGACTTCAACATCGCGCCGGAGGACCGGGACGTCCACGACCCCGCGAAATGGGCAGGCTCGGTGCATGTCAGCGAACCGGAGCGCGAGGCACTCGGGGCGATCACCCGGCTCGGGCTGGTGGACCTGTTCAGGCGTTTCGAACAGCCTGCGGGCACTTATTCCTGGTGGGATTACCGGATGGGCGCATTCCGCCGCAATCACGGACTGCGCATCGACCTGGTGCTGGCTTCCGCCGCGCTCGCGGCCTCCTGCAAGGCCTGCAGCGTGGATCGCAGCCCGAGGGCCTGGGAACGCCCCTCGGACCACGCGCCGGTAATCGCCGCGTTTGACATAGACTGAGCCGCAGGATGTGACCCCGCGCAAACTCGCGACAATACGGTTGGCGGCTGCCTCAGGCGGCAGCGTAGACTGCCTGCCACAATTCTGAAACGGAGGCCCGCCGCAGCGTGGCCCGCCCCTACCGCCGCAGCGATTTCGACGTCACCGACACGGTGCAGGTGAGTTCCCCGCCCGCGGTGCGCGAAGCCGTATTCGAGCTATATACCGACACCTGGCCCGGCGCGCCGCTGGGCGCGCTCGAGACTGCGCTAGCGGATTTCGAGCGGCTCTTCACGGGCAAGACCCCCGGCTATCTGGGTGTCGACACCGTCTATCACGACCTGCAGCACTCGCAGGACGTGGTGCTCGCAATGGCGCGGCTGATGGCAGGCTACGAGAAAAGCCACCCGGACGGACCGCGCATCGGCGCGGAGCGCGCATTGATGGGCCTGGCGACGGCACTGTTCCACGACTCGGGCTACATCCGCGAGCTCGCCGAAAAGAACGTCCCGAACGGCGCGGTCTTCACGCGCAGCCACGTGACGCGCAGCGCGCGCCACCTGGGGCGCTATCTACCGACCATCGGCCTCGGCGACTGGGTGCCGGTGTCCACGCGCATCGTGCACTTCACCGGTTATGAAATGCCGCTCGACCTGATCCGCGTCGGTGATGCGCGCGATCGCCTGGTCGGCCACCTGCTCGGAACGGCTGACATGCTCGCGCAGATGGCGGATCGCTGCTATCTGGAGAAGTGCCGCGACCGCCTGTACGCGGAATTCGTGCTCGGCGACGTCGCCGCGCGCAAGGCCGGGGGCGGCGTGAAGGTGTTGTACGGCTCGGGGCTCGACCTGTTGCGCCAGACGCCTCAGTTCGTCGCGTCGACGATAGACGGGCGCCTCGGCACCATGTTCGGCCACGCGTACCGCCACATCGAGCCGCTGTTCGGCGGCGCCAATCCATACATGGACGCGATCAAGCAGAATGTCGATTACCTGCGCGGGCTCGCGCGCAGCAGCCGCTGGCCGATGCTGCGCCGCAATCCGCCGGTTTTCACCGTCGAGCGCAATGCCATGCAGGGCATGCGCTCGCTGCTCGTCGAGCATCTCAGGGGTGTGTGGGGCGCGCCCGCCCCGGTCAGCACGAACTGAGCCTGGCCCAGCGCGACCGCATTCGCGGCGGCGTATCGACTCCCATCACGTAGCGTTCGTGGATCGACGGCAATCGCGAGAGTATCGCGGCCTCCCCCTCGACCCCCGCTCCCGCGATCGCCGCGGCGAGCACGTCCGCGGTCAGCATCGGCAACGCGCGGCGCGCGACTGGCGCATAGCTCAGGTGCCAGGGCTCGGGTTGCACTCCGCTGCCTGCGCGAGTGTAGGGGCGGTAGAAACCGTAGCGGCGCATGTGAGCTGCGAGCCAGCGTGACAGCGCCGCAAATTTTCCGCCGCGGCCGAACTCTGCGCGCTCGAGCCGCGCTTCGTAACCGCCGGCGATGACCCGGCCGTCGGCGACGTCGATGTCGCTTCCCCAGTGATGGCGGCTGGCGCCCGGAAGCGCCGACCACAGCAGGATCGTTTCGATTCTCCTGTCCGGGGCGAGGCGGATCATGTCCACGGTCCGCCCGCCGCGATCGAGCGCAGGCCGCTCGCCGCGGTACTTGGCGTTCCAGATCAGGCGCTGACGATCGAAGTCGCGAAATGACGACAGCGGAAGCAGATCGATGCCCGCAGCTGCGGCACTTTCACGCATCGCGAGGAAGGCCTCGACGGCGGCGCGGTGCAGCATGCAGCGCGGGGACGCCAGGTCAACGATATGCCTGCGGTCGCGGCCGGTGAGTTGCATGACGTCCAAGCAGGCGATGCTACCGCACCGGCCGGCGCGCGGCGCGAAGCCGACGGGAGGCTTCGTTTGGCCATTCCGGCAGGCGGCGTATGATGGCCGGGCCGGCATAGACCGGTATTTACAACATGATGGGGGTCGGCGCGGCAGCGCCGCTACGGCGGTAATGAGGCCCACATTCAGGACCAGAGCGCTCGTCATGGCGACCGTCGCCTGCACGGTGCTGCTCATCGTGCTCGTGGCCCTCGCAGCGCTCGACCTGCGCACCGGCATCGGAGCGGACAATGCGTTGGTCGGGCGGATCGCCGCGGACGGCGAACCCCGGCAGACCGCGGAGCTCGTCGCCGCCCTCGATGAGCGCCGCAGCGCGGAGTTCGAGCGGCGACTGCTGGTACTTGCCGGCGCGGGCCTGCTGCTGTTTGGCGTGGCGTTCGCGGTGGCCTGGCGGTTCGCGAGCCGCGTCGAAGATCCGATCGAGGAGATGCGCGACGCCGTGGAGCGGCTCGCCGGCGGCAACTGGGCCACGCATATCGAGGCGCCGGCGGGCGGGTACGGCGCGGACCTCGCGCACGCACTCGAGCGGTTGCGCATGAATCTCAGCGACCACGCAGCCACCGGCCGCGCGCTCGACATCATGCTGGACAGCATGAATGACGCCGTGTTCGTGACCTCGCCGGACGGCCTGATCAAGCGCGTCAACCTGGCAGGGACGCAGCTGCTCGGCTGGCCGCAGTCGGAACTGATGGGGCGGGAGCTGGCCTACGTGATTTCCGACCAGGACCGCACGACCTTCAACATCGAGCAGGCCGCGAACGAGACGCTCGAGCTGACCGTCAGGACGAAGAACGGCCAGACGATCCCGGTTTCCCTGTCCGGTTCGGTGATTACCTCGGATGATCCTCGTTTCCAGGGCTGCATATTCGTCGCGCGCAACATCACCGAGCGCAAGCGCGCCGAGCGCCGCATCCGCTACCTGGCGCGCTACGACACGCTGACCAAGATACCGAACCGGCTGCAATTCCAGCATTCGCTGCAGCAGGCGATCGCGCGGGCGCGCCGCGCCGACCAGGCGCTCGCGCTGATCTACATCGACCTCGACCACTTCAAGGAGGTCAACGACACATTCGGGCACGCCGCCGGGGACCGCGCGCTCGAGATCCTGAGCGAGCGGATGATCCGGCGGATGCCGCGCGGCGGGCTGCTCGGGCGGCTCGCGGGCGACGAGTTCGCGGTATTCATCGAGAACCTGCCGCGTAACGACGACAATCGCGCGGCCGTCGCGACGCTCGCGCGCGAGCTGCTCGACGAACTCGGCCGCCCGTTCCAGCTGGGGCAGCACGAGCTCTACGTCACGAGCAGCCTCGGCATCGCGTTCTGCCCGCGCGACGCCGACAACGTCGTGGACCTGATCCGCGACGCGGACGCCGCGATGTACCACTCGAAGCAGAACGGCGGGAACAGCTACAGCTTCTTCACGTCCGACATGAGTGCGATCACCGTCGAGCGGCTGATGCTGAAAAGCAAGCTCAGGCGCGCGATCGAGCGCAACGAGCTCGTGATGTTCTACCAGCCCAAGATCGACCTGCGCGACGGCCGCGTGGTCGGCGGCGAAGCGCTGCTGCGCTGGCGGCTGCCCGGCCACGGCGACATCCCGCCGGCGCAGTTCATCCCGCTGGCCGAGGAATCGAACCTGATCCAGGAAATCGGCGAATGGGTCCTGAAGCGCGTGTGCAACGACTACCGCAGCTGGCAGGACCAGGTGCCGAAGCCCGGCCGTATTTCCATCAACCTGTCGTTGAAGCAGCTGCGCCAGGCGGAATTCCTGACGCGCTACCGCTCCGTATTCGACGACACCGGCGTCGCGCCTTCGAATTTCGAGCTGGAAATCACGGAGACGACCCTGATGACCGACGCGCGCCGCATGGTGCGCCTGCTCGACGAGCTCCACGCGATGGGGCTGCACCTGTCGATCGACGACTTCGGGACCGGTTATTCGTCGCTGTCGGCCCTGCAGCAGTTCCCGGTCGGCACGCTGAAGATTGACCAGTCCTTCGTGCGGCACGCGGCCGTGTCGCGCGAGGATGCGACGCTCGTGCGCACCATCATCGAGATGGGAAAGAACCTCGATCTCGAGGTCGTCGCCGAGGGCATCGAGTCGAAGGAGCAGCTCGACTACCTGCGCAGCATCAATTGTCACTACGGCCAGGGACGCCTGTTCGGCGACCCGATGCTGGCCTCCGATTTCCTGCAGCTGTTGCTCACCCAGAGCCACGGCGACTCGCACTATGGGGCCATGTTCGGCTGAGTCCGCCCAGCATGCGCGCCATGTTGTTCACGCGCGCTGGTGAGCCGCTCCAGGCGACGGATCTGCCGATCCCGGCGCCGGGCCCGGGCCAGTTGCTGCTGCGCGTCCGCGCCTGCGGGGTCTGCCGCACCGACCTGCATCTCGTGGATGGCGAATTGCCCGGACGCACGGCGCCCTGCATTCCCGGGCACGAGGTCGTGGCCGAGGCTGTCGCAGCCGGCCCCGGTATCGAGATGCCGAAGACTGCCCGGTTGGGCGTGCCCTGGCTCGGCTGGACCTGCGGCGCATGCGAACACTGCCGCGCTGGCCGCGAAAATCTCTGCGACTCGGCTCGCTTCACCGGCTGGCAACTCGACGGCGGATATGCCGAGTATCTTGTCGCCGACCAGCGCTACTGCCTGCCCATCCCCGATCGCTTCAGCGATGCGGAGGCGGCGCCGCTCCTGTGTGCGGGGCTGATCGGCTACCGCGCACTGAATGCCGCGGGCAGCCCGGGCAGGCTCGGCCTGTACGGCTTCGGGGCTGCCGCGCACGTCGTCACGCAACTGGCGCGTCATGAGGGACGCGAGGTCTATGCCTTCGTGCGGCCGGGCGACGAGCCCGCCGCGAAATTCGCACGTGAACTGGGGTGTGCGTGGGCGGGCCCGAGCGACCGTCCGGCGCCGCTGCCGCTCGACGCGGCGATCCTGTTCGCCCCCGTCGGTGCGCTGGTGCCCGCAGCACTTGCGGCGGTGCGCAAGGGCGGCCGCGTCGTCTGCGCCGGCATTCACATGAGCAATATTCCCGCGTTTCCCTATGAGCTGCTGTGGGGCGAACGCAGCCTCTGCTCGGTCGCCAACCTGACGCGGCGCGACGGCCTGGAGTTCATGGAACTGGCTGGACGTGCGCCGCTCAAGACAACTGTCGAGGTGCTGCCGCTGGCATCGGCCAACGACGCGCTCGCCCGGCTGCGGCGCGGCGAAGTGCAGGGCGCGCTCGTGCTAGTGCCCTGAGCGCCGCGGCGGTTGACGCGCGGGGCCCGCGCCATGGAGCATGGTCCGGATGGGTGAAACCGCACTCGAAGACATCCTGCTCCTGCTCGCAGCCACGCTCGCGGTCGTGGTCGCGGTCCGCCGTCTGCAGATGCCGCTGATCATCGGCTTCCTCGCGGTCGGCATGGCGGTCGGGCCCCATGCCTTCGGCTGGATCGCGGCAACCGAAACCACCAATGCGCTGGCCGAGTTCGGCGTCGTGTTCCTGCTGTTCACGCTGGGGCTCGAATTCTCGCTGCCGCGACTGATCGCCACGCGCGGCGAAGTTTTCGGGCTCGGCGGCTTGCAGGTCAGCGTCACCACGGCAGCGGTCGCCATGATCGCGCTTGCCTTCGACGTGCCGCTTGCGGTCGCCGTATTGCTGGGAGGGGCAGTTGCGATGTCCTCGACCGCGATCGTGCTTCAGCAGCTGACCCGGCAGGATGAGCTCAACCGCACGCACGGCCGGCTCGCATTCGGCACGCTGCTGTTCCAGGACCTGGCGGTCGTGCCATTCCTCGCGCTCGCGGGCGTCCTCGCCTCGACCGATGCCGCGGGTTCGACACCTTCGATCACATTGGCCATCATCAAGGCCGCCGTCGCACTCGTGATCGTGCTGGCCGCGGGGCGCTGGCTGCTGCGCCCGCTGTTCCACGAGATCGCCGCAAGCGGCGCGCCGGAGCTCTTCACGTTCGCCGTGCTGTTCGTCGCGATCGGCTCCGCCTGGGCGACGCACGCGGCCGGGCTCACCTTCGCGCTCGGCGCATTCCTGGCCGGCATGATGATCGCCGAGACCGAGTATCGCTACCAGGTCGAGGCCGGCATCCGGCCGTTCCGCGACACGCTGCTGGGCCTCTTCTTCGTCACTGTCGGCATGCAGCTCGACGTGCCGGAACTTTTCCGCCACCTGCCCGTCGTGACTGCGCTGCTCGCCGGCATGCTGCTGTTGAAGACGCTGATCGTGATGCTCGCTGCGCGCGGCTTCGCGGGCCAGTGGTTCAAGGCGCTGCGCACCGGCATCGTGCTGTCCGAGGGCGGCGAGTTCGGGTTCGCGCTGCTGGCGCTCCTGCTGCAGAACCGCCTGATCGGAGCCGGGATCACGCAGCCCCTGCTCGCGGCGATCACGCTCAGCATGGTGCTGTCGCCCTTCCTGATCCGGCACAACAAGCGCATTGCGAGATTCGTGCTGCGCGAGACCGGACCGGCGCAGACCGAGCTCGCGCGCTTCGACACGGCGACCAAGGCCCTCGCCGCGCGCGAGCACGTGATCCTGTGCGGCTACGGCCGGGTCGGCCAGAATGTCGCGCGCGTCCTCGAGCGCGAGGGCTTCGAATACCTGGCGATGGACCTCGACCCGTTCCGCGTGCGCACCGCGCGGGCCGCCGGCGACCCGGTCATCTACGGCGATGCCGCCGACGAATCCGTGCTTCATTCCGTGGGACTCGAACGCGCGAGCGCCGTCATCGTGACATTCTCCGACTCGGAGCGGGCGCTCAGGATCGTCGGAGCCGTGCGGCGCTCCCGGGCGCTGGTGCCGTTGCTGGTGCGCACGATGGACGACTCGCAGTTCGAGGAGCTGCACGCGGCCGGCGCCACGGAAGTCGTCCCCGAGACGCTGGAGGCGGCGCTGACGCTGGTCTCGCATGCGCTGCTGGTGCTCGACGTCCCGATGTCGCGCGTGCTGCGCACCGTCGGCGAGATCCGCCGGCAGCGATACAAGATGCTGCGGACGGTTTTCCTGCGCGAGGACGCGGAACTCATCGATGAATCGCATGCGCTGCGCGAGCAGCTGCACACGGTCGTGCTGCCGCCCGGAGCCTGGGCATGCGCGCGCACGCTGCGCGAGGTTCGCGAGCGAGGCGCCGAGGTCTCATTCTCGGCAGTGCGGCGCGACGGCATCGTCGGCCGCGATCCCGATCAGGACATGAAGCTGCGCGAGGGCGATATCGTGGTCCTGTTCGGCACGCCCGAAGCCAACGAGCACGCCGAGGCGGTGCTGCTCGCGGGTTGACTCAGTTGGCGGTGACGACCAGGTCCACGCCACCCGAACCGGTGTCGATGATGCCGCTGCCCGAGCCGTCCTGAAGCCTGACGGTCCATACGCCGTGGTCAGATTCCTTGATCATCGCGCCCGGCGCATCCACGTCCACGTGCCCGCTGCCGGTGTCGATCACGATTTCCATCGAGGGCGCGCCGGCCGATTGCAGGCGCACGCTGCCCGAGCCGGTGTCGATGCGCAGCCGCTTGAGGGCCGATAGATCGCCGTCGACCGAGACGCTGCCGGAGCCCGTGTCCAGGTCCAGTTCTCCGACGTTCGAGACCTTCCGCGCCTGCACTTCGCCGGAGCCGGTGTCTGCGGCGATCCCGCCACTGAAGCCATCGACCGTGACCCCGCCCGAGCCGGTGTCGGCGCGCAGCACGCCGGATCCGCCGCGAACCTCGACACTGCCTGAGCCCGTGTCCGCGTCGATCTCGCATTCGCAATCGCTGATCTTCACGTCGCCGCTGCCGGTGTCCGCGCTGACGCGGCCCTTGTGGCCCGCCACCTCGACGCCGCCGCTTCCGCTGTCGAGCACGAGACGCCCTTCCCCGCCGGCCGATCGCAGCGTGTCGCGGCCGCCGTCGAGAGTCAGTTCGCCCGAGAATCCCTGAGCTGACAATCCGCCGAAGACGCTCTTCACCGAAAGCTTCGCGCCCGCCGGCGCGCGGATCAGCAGGTTCACGCGCACCGCGGGCGCCTCGTCGCGATCACCGGTCAACCTGATCCGTTCACCTAGATAACTGACGTACATGACGCCCCACCATGAATCGGGGCCTTTCGCGTAGTAGAGCTTCGGGAACTGCTCCTTCGGGAACGCCACGTCAAAGCGGGATCCGGCGCCGACGTCGCGCGTCCGGTAATCGATGGCGCGCGCCAGAGCGTCGGCCTGGTCCTGAGTCGCGGCCTCGACCGTTGCGGTCGCCGTGACGTGGAAGCCGGCCTCGGTGCCGCGCTCGACGCGGATCTCGCCGATCAGGTTGCGGACTTCGAGTCCCGCGGCCGCATCGCTCTTGTACTGCCAGGCGCGGGCCTGCGTCGCGGTCGCCGCCATGGCCGGCAGGCAGGCCGTCAGCAATGCAAGCGCGGTGGCGGCGCGGATCGTCGTATGCATCGATTACTCCTCAGGTCGTTTCGTCGCGGTAGCGGCGAAGCCACATCGCGGCGGCCAGCATCAGGCCAGCGGCGACCACGCCCAGCCACAGCTCGGGCGACGTGTAGAACGCCTTCAGGCTCGCGACCAGGTCGATGTCGGAAATGTGAATGGTGTTGTCCGGGCCTTTTGCGATCAGGTCTTCGCGCGGGCTCAGCAACCGGTAAAGGCCAAACAGCCGGTCGGCGAGGAAACCTTTGACGTGCGCGGTGCGCAGCAGCACGATCTCGAGCAGGGTCAGGCCGACCGGCGGCAGCACGGCCCACAGGAACGGGCCCTTGGGCGCCCAGGCCGAAGCCAGCATCAGGTAGGCGACCACCGGCGAATACCAGAACATCGCCGTGATGCACCAGGTCAGCGACAGCGCGATGCCGCCGAAGATCGCATCGGGCTGCCACATGATGCCGGCGGCATGGCCCGCCGCCGCCAGTTTCGCGGCGCCGCCGCCTGCGATGACGAACTGGGCAAGCAGCGCGCCGACGAAGGCGACCAGCGGTATCACGATCACCGCGACGGTGAATTTCGACAGCACGGTCTCCGCATCCGATAGCGGCAGCGATTTCCAGAAGAGCACCGAGCGGTCGCGCCGGTCGGCATACAGCGAATCGAGCGCGTAGAAGAACGCGACGATGCCCATCACCATGTAGACGACGAGCGCGAGGCCCGCGTACGCGATCATGAGCAGCTTGATCTGCGTTTCCTGCGGCATGTTGCCGAGCGACGTGGACGCGTCCATTGCGCCGATCGGGCCCAGGTGGACATTGCCCGTGATGACGGCGAGCACCAGGCAGGCGAGCACGATCAGCGGCGCCACCCAGATCGCCTTGTGTTCCCAGATCTCGCGGCGGACCAGCCAGACGAAGCGATTCATGCGCGTGCTCCCTGTATCACCGCGACGAACAGGTCCGCGACCGACGGCACGCCGACGTCGCCGAGGCGCTCGAGGTCGGCGCGGTCCACGCCCTTGAACAGCATGTGCGTGCGGCCCAGGCCCTGGCGTTCGGCGATCGGCTTCTGCGCCCTGGCGGCGTCGAGCTGGTCCGGACGCACGGCGACCTGCGCATAGCTCTCCTGGATCTCGTCCATTGCGGCATCGAGCACGATGCGGCCGCGGTCGATGAATATCAGGTCGGTCAGGATGTGCTCGATCTCCTCGACCTGGTGGGTCGTCACGAGGATCGTGCGCTGCTCGTCGAAATACTCGTTCAGCAGCGTCTCGTAGAACTGCTTGCGCATCAGGATGTCGAGGCCGAGCGTCGGTTCGTCCAGCACCAGGAGTTTCGCGTCGATGGCCATCACCAGCGCAAGGTGCAGCTGTGTCACCATGCCTTTCGACAATTCCTTGACACGGCTGTCGCGCTTGACGTCGCTGCGCGCAAGGAACTGATCGCATACCTCGCGGCGGAATTTCGGGTGCGTCTTTGCTACCAGGTCGATCAGCTGGCGGACCCGGATCCAGCGCGGCAGCACGGCCACGTCGGCGATGAAGCAGACGTCCTTCATCAACTGGTGGCGCTGCCGGTAGGGATCGAGGCCCAGCACCGAGAGTTCACCGTCGAATCGCGCGAGGCCAAGTATGGCCTTCAGCGCTGTGGTCTTGCCGGCGCCATTCGGCCCGATCAGGCCGACGATGCGTCCGGCGCCGACGCTGAATGTTGCGTCGTTCAATGCACGGGTCGCGCCGTAGCTCTTGGTGAGCCCGCGCGCCACGATCAGGTCACTCACGCTTGTCTCCCTCATCCGCCTCTTCGTCGCGGACTGCCGTCAGCGTCGACGCCGCCGCGGGCGGAGCCTTGGCGAGCGCTTCCAGCAACTCGCGGGTCTCGAATCCGAGTCTCTGGATTCTTGCGCCGACCTTCGGCCATTCCTGTTCGAGGAAATGCTGGCGTTCGTCCTTCAAGAGCGCGCGCCGCGCGCCTTCGGTGACGAACATGCCGCGGCCGCGGCGCTTCTCGACCAGCTGCTCGTCCACGAGTTGCTGGTAACCCTTCAGCACGGTCAGCGGGTTCAGCCGGTATTCGGCCGCAACGCTGCGGACTGACGGCAGGGGGTCGCCGTCGTTCAACACGCCTTCCAGGATCATCGCCACCACGCGGTCACGCAGTTGGCGGTAGATCGGCAGGCTTTCGTTCCAGTTGGTGTCCATGCGCTGTGCCGTAAGTGAATTAGCCCGCTACCAGACTACTTTAGCAGAGCACCTTCCGCCGGGCCCTGGACACTCGCCGTACGGCCCTGCTCCGCCGCATTGGCCTTGGCGACCATATAGGCCACCCGCTTCGCGACCACCACGACTTCCGGAAGCTGCGTGGCGACCGCAAAGAACGTGTCCGCAGACTCGCGCTTCGCAACCACCGTCACCTCGGGCAGCATCACGGGCGTCATCGCCGTGCTGTCGACCAGGGTGAGTTCACCGACTTCCACCGTGCCGCGGGGGGCGGACGCGATATAGCTCTGGTCCATTGCCAGGGCGCCAAATGACACGATCGCAACCGCCGCCGCTGTGGTGGCCGCCAACCGGGTGCTATTCGCAAACATCGTGAACATGACTTTCTCCTTTCCTTTCGCTTCGTTTCGGCCCGGCCTTCGCCGGCTTCCGATGTACTGTTGGGCTCCTCTGGTGTTGTAGTGAACTATAACACCGACTCCAATGCAAGTCTTTTTTGTTATCAAGAGCTCAGGTCAGCCATAAAGCTAGTGGAAACAATTAGTTACGAGCGAACTTTTTTCTTTTTAGAGCCACTTTTCCGTACCTCGCAAGGCCCGGGAAAGGGAAATTTGCGCAAGGCTAGAACACCTCGAGAGCCCGCGGAGCGTTGAAGAAAGGGTCGGCCGCGCCGTCCGGCGTAAAGTGCCGGCGATGGAGGAGCGCGATGCCGACGCGCAATTGATGCTGCGTTACGCCGCGGGCGACGCGC
>JBATEA010000349.1:0-5197 GCA_049663745.1 Steroidobacteraceae bacterium
CTGTAGCCCTTGGCCTGCAAGGAAAACAGATGCGCGTAATGTCCGTTGACGCGCATCAGTTCATCGTGGCTGCCGCGCTAGATGATGCGACCGTCCTGCAGGACCACGATCTGGTCGGCCATGCGCACCGTGGAGAAGCGATGCGAGATGAGTATCGCAATGCGGCCCTTCGTCAGCGCGCGGAAATGCTCGAATATGGTTGCCTCGGCGCCGGCATCCATCGCCGCAGTCGGTTCGTCGAGCACCAGGATGTCCGCGCGCGAGCGCATGAATGCGCGTGACAGCGCGATCTTCTGCCATTGACCACCTGATAATTCACGACCGTCGTTGAACCATTTGCCCAGCGGCGTCCTGTAGCCCTTCGGAAGCGCGTCGACAATCGGCGCCGCCAGGCCCTTTTCGCCGGCTTCACGCCAGCGTTCTTCGTCTTCGAAGTGCCGTACGTCGCCGGCGCCGATGTTCTCGCCGAGCATGAGCTGATAGTGCGTGAAGTCCTGGAAAATGACCCCGATACGATCGCGCAGCGCGGCCTCGGCCCATTCGCGCAGGTCCCGTCCGTCCAGGGTGATGCGCCCGGCGCTCGGCGTGTAAAGCCGGGTCAGCAGCTTGATCAGGGTCGTCTTGCCGGAGCCATTTTCGCCGACCAGGGCGAGCGACTCGCCCGGCTTGATGTGCAGGTTCACGTCGACAAGGGTCGGTTTCTCGTTGCCTGGATAACTGAAGCTGACACCCTCGAAGCGGATCCCGTCGTCGGGCCTGGGACCGCGGACGGCTGCGCCCCTGCGGTCATCCACAGGCGTTTCGAGATACTCGAAAAGCGTCGACAGATAGAGGTTGTCTTCGTACATTCCGCCGATGGCCGACAGAATTGCAGATACGGCCGACTGCCCCTGCCGGAACAGCATCAGGTACATCGTCATCTGGCCGAGCGAGATGCGTCGCGCGATCGCGGAGAGGGCGATCCACGCGTAGGCCCCGTACAGTGTTGCGGTCGCGATGAGTCCGAGGAGAAAGCCCCAGGTGTCGCGGCGGATCGTGAGGTCGCGATCTTCCTTGTAGAGCTTGCGGAAGATGTTGCGGTATCGCTCCAGGAACAGCGGCCCCAGCCCGAACAGCTTCACCTCCTTCGCGTGGTCTTCGCGCGCGAGCACAGTTTCCAGATAGAGCTGCATGCGCGTCTCGGGTGAGCGCCAAAGGAACAGGCGAAAAGCCTGACCCGAGAATTTCGCCTCTGCCAGGAATGCCGGCAGTCCCGCGAGCAGCAGCAGGAGCACTGCCCATGGCGAGAAGCTGAACAGCAGTGTGCCGAAGCTCACGAGCGACACGGCGTTCTGCCCCAGACCGAAGGTGCGCGTGACCAGAGAGAGCGGCCGGCTCGATGCTTCGCGGCGCGCGCGCGTCAGCTTGTCGTAGAAATCCGAATTTTCGAAATGTGCCAGCTCGAGCGTCAGCGCCTTCTCCAGGATCATGACATTCACGCGCTGGCCGAGTTGGGCGCGAAGCAGCGACTGGCACAGGGAGATGCCGCGTTGAGCGCCGGCAATCGTCGCGACCAGCAGAGCTTCGGCGGCGACGAAAAAGAGCGCATTCCTGGTCAGCGCGACGCGCGCCATTTCGTCCGCCTGAATCGCCGCAACGACCGCATCGACGATCAGCGCCCCGACATACGCAACTGCGGCGGGAAGCGCGCCGGCGACGAGCGTCAGCAGTGCGAAGGCGACGGTCAGCGGCCGGCTGGTGGTCCAGACGAGTTCCAGAGCACGGCGGCTATAGGCAAAGACGCCGAGAAATCCGCGCGCCAGCTCGGGCTTTGACAGCGTTGGTCTGCGCGGCGGATTCAAGGATCGATGTCAGTGGCCCGGCAGCAAATCAGGCGCTTCCGCGCATGCGCGGCCGGATCAGGCCGAACACGCTGGAGAAGCCGTGCAGGAATGTCGCGCCCTGGATCGGCGCGATCTCGCCGGCACAGAACATTCCGGTGACCGGGATGTCGACGATGCGGCGCAATGCGGCTGAATCGTGACCGGGCACGCCGAACATGCTGCGGCCGCGGGCCGCACAGGCGAACAGCAGTGCGGCCACCGGCGGCGCGCGCCGCTCGATCGCGGCACCCAGTCGCATCGTCAGCTCGCGCGACGCCGCATCGCCGTCACGCAGGTGAAATTGCACGACAGCATTGCGCGCGAGGCGCGCGCCGACCCACAGCGCGCCGCTGTCCGGGTCGAGGCCGAGGACGTTGCGGATCAGGAATTCGCCCGTGCCGACCGTCTGCAGCGGGCCGGGCAGCGCGAGGCCGATGCACAGCGAGTCTCCGAAGCGCTCGCGATCGCCGTCGTCGAGGCTCGCATACAGGGCGGCCAGAAGTTCCCTGGGCCTGCGGCCGTCCAGTTCGTGCAGCAGATTGCCTTCGCACGCGGTCACGAACAGCGGCTCGCCGATCGGGCGGCAACCCTGCGCGATGACCGGATCGATCACGACATTGCCGGTCAATGCGAGCAGCAGGCCACCCGAATGGTGAACATCGCGATTGGCGAACAGGCGCGCCGCTCCCGGCTCGGTCGCGCCGCTCGCGAGGCCGCCGACGACCGTGGCACCGGGGAATGCGCGATCGACACCGCGGGCGCAGGCTTCCGCATCGATGGTGGCGGGATCGGTGAGCAGCACGAAACTCGCTCCGGATTCGGGACTGAGGTCGAGCAGGCGCCACCAGATTTCCCGCGTGGCAGTCAACGGCGGCAAAGTCGCCTGCTCAAGATGCAGTGCCGTCAAGCTTACGTCGCCGAACTTTCCGGCCAGCACAGCCATGCCCGGTTCGTCCTCTTCTTCGCTGCGGCCTCCGATCAGGCCGCCGGCATTGCATCCGAACAGCAGCCCCTCGCCGAGCCACGGATCGAGAAGTTGCGGCAGATTTTCCATGGCCGCGCCATAGCTGGCGGATACGAATGCAATGGCGAGATCCGGCCGGGTCATTTCCGGGTTCTCGGCCAGTTGCTCCACTGCTGTGGCGGCAGCTGTTTCGAGGTCCCGGCCGAGGCCGATAGCGGAGGTCCATTTCATGGCAGCTGCGGCTCAGGCGCCGGCACCGACTTCTTCGTGTGGAACGAAGATCGACTCCTGCTCGGAGTCGCGCACCCATTGCTGAAGCCGGGCGTCAGCGAGCATCGTTTCGAAGTATCGCGCCGCCAGCGCGCTGAGCGGCAAACCGTAGGTCCTGACCCGCAGCGCGACCGGCGCGTACATCGCGTCCGCAATGCTGAATTCTCCGAACAGCCACGGCCCCCGTTCGCCGTGATCGCGACGGCAACCCGACCAGATGGCATCGATCCGGCGCAGATCCTGCTCCAGCGGCGGCGTCATCGGAATGCGGCGCCCGGTGGCGCGCGCGTTCATCGGGCAGCTGTCGCGCAATGCCTTGAACCCGGCTTGAATCTCGCTTGCGATGGAGCGGGCGAGGGCGCGCAACCCGGCGTCGCGCGGCCAGCCGCGGCCGTCGGCCAGCTCCGAGGCATATTCCGCGATCGCGAGCGATTCCCAGACGCGTAATTCGCCGTGCAGCAGCACCGGCACCAGGCCTGATGGCGAAAGCCTCGGGATTTCCCTTTGGAATTCGGGCGTGCCGAAGTGGTACAGCCTTTCGGCGAATTCGAGGCCAAGGTGCTTCAGCAGCAACCAGGGCCGCAACGACCAGGAACTGTAGTTCTTCGTCCCGATGACCAGCACGAGCCCGCTCATGCGAGCGAGCCTGCGCGCCCCGCACTGGGCGGTCAATCCTCTTTGGGCTTGCGGCTCCGGATCCAGTCCGACAGTTTTCGCAGGTCCTTCTTCTTCCTGAATTGCTTCTTCGCAAGCAATCCGCTGTCGTAAGGGTCGTAACCCTTTTTCAGCCCCGCCGGGTTCTTCTTGACGCGCTGCGTGCCCTGAGCGCTGTCCTCTGCGATCGCGAGCGTGGGCTCGTCCAGCAAGCGCATCATCACGTCCCCGCTCATCGCAGTCGAACTGGGAACCCAGACGGCATTGCCGAGTTCGTCGAACTCGATCTTGCCGTGGCCGAGACGCTGCTCTTCCGCGTAACGCGTCATTTCGCGCGAGTCGGTCGAGATCTTCTTGTACTTTTCGTCGCCCATGGCGCCCAGGTTGCTGCAGTTACGGTTTTCCAACCAAAACGCTACAGAAGAGCGGCCCCCCAAAACGAGAGCGGCTTCACATAACCGGCCCGCGCGCCGTTCGTCGGCGACCGTCGGGGACTGGATGTATATACAGCCTCCCGATACCATGGCCCGGTGATTTCCAACCCGCACCTTCAGGACCTGAATGAAATGCAGCGCCAGGCAGCCTGTTTCGGCGAGCGCCGCAACGGCGGGCCATTCACGGCGAAGGCTTTGCTCGTGATCGCCGGTGCGGGAACCGGAAAGACAAACACGCTGGCGCATCGTGTCGCGCAGCTCGTGATCGAGGGCGTTGATCCTCAGCGCCTCCTGCTGCTGACATTCACGCGCCGCGCGGCTCTCGAAATGACGCGCCGCGCGGAGCGCATCGTCGGCGAGGCACTGCGCCGGGGGACGCCGGCCGGGAGGGCGCCGCCGATGCGCCTGCCCTGGTCGGGCACCTTCCATTCGATCGCGAACCGCCTGCTGCGCGAACACGCGCTTGCGCTCGGCATTGCGCCGGATTTCAGCGTGCTGGATCGCGGCGATGCGGCGGATCTCATCGACCTCCTGCGCCATGAGCGCGGCCTGTCGGCGCAGAAACGGCGCTTCCCGCGGAAAGACACCTGCCTCGCGATCTATTCGCACCGCGTGAATGGCGGGCGCGCGCTCGAGGACGTGCTACGCGAGGGATTTCCGTGGTGCGAGGACTGGGTGGAGGAATTGCGCGGCCTGTTTCGCGCATTCGTGGATCGCAAGCAGGCGAATGCCGCGCTCGACTACGACGACCTGCTTCTCTACTGGCATGCGCTGATGCTGGAACCCGGCCTCGCGGCGGAAGTCGGCGGCCGTTTCGACCACGTGCTCGTGGACGAATACCAGGATGTCAACCGGCTGCAGGCCGACATCGTCCTGGCCCTCAAGCCGGGCGGCGCCGGCATCACCGTGGTCGGCGACGACGCCCAGGCGATCTATGCATTCCGCGCCGCCTCCGTCGACAACATCCTCGAATTCCCGGATCGCTGCGACCCGCGGGCTGCCGTGATCGCACT
>JBATEA010000350.1:0-7661 GCA_049663745.1 Steroidobacteraceae bacterium
GAGGCGCAGAACCTCGACATCGACACGCTGATCCACGAGGCCGGCGCCGCGCAGATGGAAATCAACCTGATCCACGGCGATGCGCTCGATCTCGCGGACCAGGCATTCCTGTTCAAGCGCACGGCGCGCGAGGCCGCGCTGCGCCACAAGATGTACGCGACCTTCATGGCGAAGCCGCTCGCCGCCGAGCCCGGCAGCGCGATGCACATCCACCAGAGCATCGTGGACAGCAAGACCGGCACCAATGTCTTCAGCGACGGCGAGGGCAAGGCGTCGCCGCTGTTTGAGGCCCATATCGCGGGGCTGCAGAAATACCTGCCGGCCGCGATGTCGCTGCTGGCACCGAACGTCAACAGCTATCGCCGGATCACGCGCTACAATTCGGCGCCCATCAACGTGCAATGGGGCCTCGACAACCGCACGGCAGGCCTGCGCGTGCCGCATTCGGGCGCCGAAGACCGGCGCATCGAGAACCGCCTGGGAGGCGCAGATGCCAATCCCTACCTGGCGATGGCTGCGTCGCTCGCCTGCGGCTACCTCGGCATGATCGAGGCCCTCAAGCCGACCGAGCCGATTACGGGTTCGGCCTACGAGTTGCCATTCTCGCTGCCGATGACGCTTGCGGATGCGCTCGCAATGCTGCGCGGCTGCAAGCCGCTGGTCGAGGTGTTCGGTGAACGCTTCGTCGCCGCCTACGGCGCGGTCAAGGAAAACGAATACGAAACCTTCTCGCGGGTCATCAGCTCGTGGGAACGCGAGCACCTGCTGCTGAACGTCTGACCGGCGAGACCCCATGAGCGCAAAACCCCGCATGACGGAACGAGCGACCCACGATTGGCAGGAGCTCGATGCGCGGCATTACCTGCACCCATTCACCGACTTCCGGGCGCTCGCGGCCGAGGGCTCGCGGATCATCACCCGCGCCGAAGGCGTTTATCTCTACGACTCCGACGGCCGCAAGATCCTGGACGGCATGTCGGGCCTGTGGTGCGTCAATATCGGTTACGGGCGAAATGAACTGGCCGATGCCGCGGCGCGCCAGATGCGCGAGCTGCCCTTCTACAACAGCTTCTTCAAGAGCGCGCACCCGCCGGCGATCGAGCTATCGAGGCTGCTCGCCGAGCTGACGCCCCCGCAATTCAACCGCGTGTTCTTCACGAACTCCGGTTCCGAGGCGAACGATACGATCGTTCGCATGACCCGCCGCTACTGGGACCTGATGGGCCAGCCGAAACGCAGTGTGATCATCAGCCGGCTGAATGCCTATCACGGCAGCACCATGGCGGGCGCGAGCCTCGGCGGCATGGCGGCGATGCACGCCCAGGGAGGGCTGCCGATCCCGGACATCGTGCACATCGAGCAACCCTACTGGTACGAGAACGGAATCGACGTGACGCCGGCCGAATACGGGTTGCGGGCCGCGCGCCGCCTGCGCGAAAAGATCGAGGAACTCGGCCCGGAGCGGGTCGCGGCCTTCATCGGAGAGCCGATCCAGGGCGCGGGCGGCGTCATCGTCCCGCCCGATACCTACTGGCCGGAGATCCAGCGGATCTGCCGCGAATACGACATCCTGTTGATTGCCGACGAGGTGATCTGCGGCTTCGGCCGAACAGGCCGCTGGTTCGGTTGTGAGCATTTCGGCTTCGAGCCGGACTTCATGACCATCGCCAAAGGCATCACCTCCGGCTACCAGCCGCTGGGCGGCGCGATGGTTTCGGACCGGGTTGCCGACGTCCTGATCGAAAAGGGCGGTGAATTCAATCATGGATTCACCTGGTCGGGGCATCCGGTCGCCTGCGCGGTCGCCATCGAGAATATCGGGATCATGCGCCGCGAGCGCCTGGTCGAGCGCGTGCACGACGACATCGGCCCCTACCTGCAGAAGCGCTGGCGCGAACTGGCCGACCACCCGCTGGTGGGCGAGGTCCGGGGCGTGGGCCTGATCGGAGCGCTGGAACTCGTGGCGCACAAGGCCAGCAAGACCTTGTTCCGCAACCGCGGAGACACTGGCCTGATCTGCCGGGACCATTGCTTTGCCAATGGCCTGGTCATGCGGGCGGTCAGGGACACCATGATCATCGCCCCGCCCCTGGTCATCGAAAAAGGCCAGGTGGACGAGTTGATCGAGAAGGCCCGGCTCTGCCTCGACCTGACGGCCGCCGATATCGGCGTCGGCTGACGGCGACGCCGCGCAAGCGCGGCCCGCGCGACCATTGTTACATTAGGCCTGCAAGCACCCGGGAGAGAGGCAATCATGCGAAGTGAATTCCGTTACGGGCTGCCCGCCGCGGCCGTCATCATGCTGGTCGCCTGCGGCGGCAATAAGGAGGCCGATGGCGCCGCGGCCGCAGCGAAACCGGAAGACAAGGTCCTGTTCGTCTACAACTGGTCCGACTACATCGGCGCGACCACGATTGCGGACTTCGAGGCCAAGACCGGGATCAAGGTCACGTACGACGTTTTCGATTCCAACGAAGTCCTCGAGACCAAGCTGCTGGCCGGGCGCTCCGGCTATGACGTGGTCGTCCCGTCCGCGAATTTCCTGGAACGGCAGATCAAGGCTGGCGTTTTCCTGCCGCTCGACAAATCGAAGTTGCCGAACCTGGTGAACATGGACCCCGAGATCATGCAGCGCGTCGCGGCCCATGACCCCGGCAACAAGTACGCCGTCAATTATCTCTGGGGCACGACGGGCATCGGCTACAACCCGGAGCTCGTCAAGAAGGCGATCGGCACCGACACCATCGACAGCTGGGCCGCGGTATTCGACCCGGCCATCGCGAAAAAGCTCTCGAAGTGCGGCATCTCGATGCTCGACGCACCGAGCGAGGTGGCGGACTCCGCGCTGATCTACCTGGGCCTCGACCCGAATAGCGAAAGGGCGGAAGACCTGGCGGCGGCGGAGCAGCTGCTGCTGAAGGTACGCCGCTACGTGCGCTACTTCCATTCATCGCAATATATCAACGACCTGGCGACGGGCGAGATCTGCGTATCGCTCGGATGGATCGGAGACATGCGCCAGGCGCACGACCGTGGTGCCAAGGCTCAAACGCCGGTCAAGGTCGCGTACTCGATTCCGAAGGAAGGCGCGATCATGTGGTTTGACATGCTGGCGATTCCCGCCGACGCGCCGCACCCGAACAATGCCCATGAGTTCCTGAACTTCATCATGGATCCCGCCGTGGCGGCGGGCATCAGCAACGATGTCGCCTATGCGAACGGGAATGCCGCGTCATTGCCGCTCGTGCGCGACGACATCAAGAATGACGCGTCGCTGTATCCAACCGAGGAAGTCAGGAAGAAACTGCACCCGCACCTGGCGGAGTCGCAGGAATTCAGCCGCGACCTGAATCGCGCCTGGACGCGGGTGCGCACCGGGCAGTGAGGCCGCTCGCCAGGGATACATCGAGGGGGATGAAAGGCCATGGCCAACGCGCGCCCGAAGCAACGCATCGAGCCCTGGAAGGAGCCGGGCGCCACACCCTACGTCAAGATAGAAAAGATCACCAAGAAATTCGGCGAATTCGTCGCGGTGGACGACGTCACGCTGAACATCTACAAGGGCGAAATCTTCTGCCTGCTGGGCGGCTCGGGCTGCGGCAAGACGACATTGCTGCGGATGATGGCGGGTTTCGAGCCGCCGACGTCGGGCACGATCTCGATCGACGGCGTGGACGTGACTGCGATGCCGCCCTACGAGCGGCCGGTCAACATGATGTTCCAGTCCTACGCGCTGTTTCCGCACATGACGGTCAAGAAGAACGTCGCGTTCGGGCTGCACCAGGACAGGCTGCCAAAAAGCGAGATCGAGGAGCGCGTCAGCGAGATCCTCAAGCTCGTGCGCATGGAGCAATTTGCCGGTCGTGCGCCGCACCAGCTCTCGGGTGGCCAGCGCCAGCGTGTCGCGCTCGCCCGCTCGCTGGTCAAGCGCCCAAAGCTGCTGCTGCTTGACGAGCCGCTCGCCGCGCTCGACAAGAAGCTGCGAGAGCACACCCAGTTCGAACTGATCAACATCCAGGAGACGCTCGGCGTCACCTTCGTGGTCGTGACGCACGACCAGGAGGAGGCGATGACGCTGGCATCGCGCATTGGCGTGATGAATCACGGCGAGATTGTCCAGGTCGGGACGCCAGCGGAAATCTACGAATATCCCGGCTCGCGGTTCGTGGCCGACTTCATCGGCTCGGTCAACATGTTCGAGGGCCGCCTGATCGAGGACGAACCCGATTACGTGCGCGTCGAGTCCGCGGACCTCGGCGGCGTGTTTCACGTCGGCCACGGCGTCAGCGCAGCACCGAACGCGATGGTGTGGGTCGCATTGCGGCCGGAGAAAATCCATATCTCGAGCGAACGGCCGGCCGGCGAGGGTGACAACCGCGTCGCGGGCGTCGTATCCGAGATCGCTTATCTGGGGGACCAGTCCATTTACCTCGTGCGCCTCGCGGGCGGACGGATGGTGCGCGTCACGCAACCGAACATCGTCCGACAGACCGGCATCGGACCCGTGACCTGGGAGCAGCCGGTCTGGCTCTCATGGGATTCATCGAGCCCGGTGGTGGTCACCCAGTGAGACGCAAGCCGGCAAGAGCCCGGGACAGTTCGCCATTTGTGCTGGCGGAATTGATGGCGTGGATCCGCGCGCTCGGGCCCTATCGCTGGGCGAGTGTCCGGCTCCGCGGTTGGGGAATGACCGGCCGCACCGCGGTGATGGCGGCGCCGTACCTCTGGCTTCTGCTGTTCTTCCTCGTGCCATTCCTGATCGTTCTGAAGATCTCGGTGTCCGACATCCGTCTTGGAATGCCGCCGTACGAACCACTGGTGACCTGGACCGGCCACCAGGTCATGCAGCTCAAGGTCAACCTCGCGAACTATGCGTTCCTGTGGGAGGACGCGCTCTATCGCCATGCCTATGCGAACTCGATCCTGATTGCGTCGGTCTCCACGATCCTGTGCCTGCTGATCGGCTACCCGATGGCCTATGGCATTGCGCGCTCGAAGGCCTCCTGGCGCAATCTCCTGCTGCTGCTCGTGATGCTGCCGTTCTGGACCTCGTTCCTGCTGCGGGTCTATGCCTGGATCGGCCTGCTCCGGACCGACGGCATCATCAACAGGGTGTTGATGTGGTTCGGCCTCGACGAGCCGGTGGTGATGCTGCAAACCGACTTCGCCGTTTATCTCGGCATCGTCTATTCCTACCTGCCGTTCATGGTGCTGCCGCTGTACACCGCGATCGAGAAGCTGGACCTGACGCTGCTCGAGGCTGCCGCCGATCTCGGCTGCCGGCCGATCAAGGCGTTCTTCAAGATCACGATTCCGCTGACCAAGGGTGGCATCATCGCCGGCTGCATGCTGGTGTTCATCCCGGCGGTCGGCGAGTTCGTGATCCCCGCACTCCTGGGCGGACCGGACTCGCTGATGATCGGGCGCGTCCTGTGGGAGGAGTTCTTCAACAACCGCTCCTGGCCGATCGCAAGCGCGGTCGCAATTGCGATGCTGATACTGCTCGTGTTCCCGATCTGGGTGCTGCAGCGCGTGCAGGGCCGTGAGATGGGGGCGCAACGGTGAACCAGCGCCGCTCGTTCTTCGTGCTGACGATGATGGCCTTCGGCTTCGCGTTTCTTTACATCCCGATCCTGTCGCTGATCTTCTATTCGTTCAACGCGTCGCGGCTGGTCACGGTCTGGGGCGGCTTCTCGACCAAGTGGTATGTCGAGCTGATGAGCAACGAGGCGGTCAAGAACGCGGCGTGGCTCTCGTTCCGCATCGCGACCATGAATGCGACGGGAGCCACGATCCTCGGCACGCTCGCGGGGCTCGCGCTCGCGCGATTCGGCCGCTTCCGCAGCCGCTCGCTGCTCGCGGGCCTGACGACGGCGCCGCTCGTGATGCCGGAAGTGATCACCGGCCTGTCGATGCTGCTCCTGTTCGTGGCCATGGAGCAGATATTCCACTGGCCCGAAGGGCGGGGCATCACCACGATCACGATCGCCCACATCACGTTCTCGATGGCCTACGTGACGGTCGTCGTTCAGTCGCGGCTCTCGACTCTCGACGAATCGCTCGAGGAGGCGGCGATGGACCTCGGCGCGAAGCCGGCCAAGGTCTTTTTCCTGATCACCCTTCCGATCATCATGCCCGCGATTCTTGCGGGCTGGCTGCTGGCCTTCACGCTGTCCTGGGATGACCTCGTGATCACGAGCTTCGTCAATGGCCCGGGATCCAGCACGCTGCCGGTCTTGATCTTCTCGAAGGTGCGCCTCGGCGTCAGCCCGGACATCAACGCGCTCGCGACCATCCTCGTGCTGATCGTCGCCAGCGGTATCGTCACCGCGGGCATCCTGATGCAGCGCCAGCAGAAGCGGCGCGAACTGGACGTTCAGCAGGCGATCGCCGCGAATCAATGATGCGCCTGCCGGACAGCAAGTTGCCTGGCGTCGGCACGACGATCTTCACCGTCATGTCGCGCCTCGCGAACGAATCTGGCGCGATCAACCTGGGCCAGGGTTTCCCCGATTTCCAGCCGCCCGCGCGCCTTTGCCAGTTGATTGCGCAGCACCTAGCCGCGGGCCACAACCAGTATGCGCCGATGCCCGGCCTGCCCGCGCTCTGCGAGGCGATCGCGCTGCGGGCCAGTCGGCGCTACGGCGTCGGCATCGACGCCGCCGGCGAAATCACGATCACGGCCGGGGGCACGGAGGCCCTGTTTGCCGCGATCCACGCGGTCGTGCGCGCGGGCGACGAAGTCGTGATGATCGACCCGGCCTACGACTCATATGGACCCGCAGCTGAACTCGCGGGAGCACGCCTGCTGCGCGTGCCCCTGCGCCTGCCGGAATTCCGCATCGACTTCGACCGGCTCGCGGCGGCGATCGGGCCGCGCACGCGGCTTCTGATCATCAATACGCCGCACAACCCGACCGGCGTGGTGCTTGCTGCGGACGACTGGGAGCGCATCGCGGATCTCGTCGAGCCGACCGGTGCGCTGGTGCTGTCCGACGAAGTGTACGAAAGCCTCGTATTCGACGGCCGGCAGCATTCGAGCGTATTGTCGAATGCGCGCCTGCGCGGCCGCTGCTTCGCGGTCTTCTCGTTTGGAAAGGTCTACAATGCGACCGGCTGGAAGGTCGGCTACTGCGTCGCGGCGCCGGCTCTGACCGCGGAGTTCCGCAAGCTGCACCAGTTCCTGACTTTTTCAGTATCAACGCCGGTCCAGTACGCGATCGCGGATTTCATGCGCGAGGATCCAGCCTTTGACGACGGGCTCGCCGCTTTCTACCAGGCCCGGCGCGACCGCTTCGCCGCGCTGCTGTCGGGATCGCGATTCGGGCTGATGACCACGGCCGGCACCTATTTCCAGCTCGCGGATTACAGCGGCATCTCGGACCTGCCGGACGTCGAGTTCTGCAGGGAGCTGACGACGAAGCACGGCGTCGCCGCCATCCCGCTGTCGCCATTCTGCGCAGATCCGCTTCCGGCCCGGCTGGTGCGCTTCTGCTTCGCCAAGGATGACGTGACGCTTGAAAACGCCGCACAACGGCTCTCGAAGATCTAGATCTCGGATAAACTGGCGAACATGAAACCCATCCTCGACGTTGCACAATCACTCGGCATCAAGCCTTCCGATCTTGAGCCTTACGGCCACTACAAGGCCAAGCTTGCCC
>JBATEA010000351.1:0-3096 GCA_049663745.1 Steroidobacteraceae bacterium
GTCAGGTCGCCGTCCGCGAGGCTCGACATCTCGTCGAGGAGGCGCAGGATCGCGTCCTGATTGCGCCGGTTGCGCTCCGCCTCCTGGTCCGCCACGCGCCGATTGCCGGCTGCCGAGATCCAGGCGACCAGGGCCCCCGCCAGCGTCAGCGCGGCGAGCAGCACCGCTATCAGCGCCGGCCAGGGCTTGGCAAATGTCCCCGCATCGATGTCGGCGGCCGCGAGCTTTTCCAGCGACTTCGTCAACTTGTCGGAATCCACCGCGAGCTCGCCGCTCGAGCGTTGCGCGGTCGCCAGCGTTCCGGCGCGCGCAAGGGCGCCCTGCAGCTGCTTCTCGTAGGCGGCGAAAGCGTCGCGGGCATCGGCGAGGCGCGTTGCGGCTTCGCCGGACAGCGCCGGCACTCCCGCGGTCCGGTCGAGGCCGGCCAGGCCGGCGAGGAACTGGGCGAGCAAAGCCGTGTTCTCCGAAATGCGGCGCGCGACCGCGGCCGGGTCGCCCGAGGTGTCGGCGAGCAACTGGAGGTCGTCTCCGGCACGCTGGGCGACCGACTCAAAGCGCGGCAACGCCCGGAGCGCTGCGGCGCCGCCCGGTGCGGAGACAGCATTGCCGGTCGCCGCGAGCACGCGCCCGAGCGCCGCGCGCGACTCATCGGCCCAGGTCTTCAGTTCGCGCGCCGCATCGCGGCCCGCCAGCACCTGCCGCGAATCCTCCAGAACGGCATTCCAGCCGGATTCACCGCCCAGCCGTTGCGCGCTCGGGCTCGAGAGCGCCGCGAACGCCGCGCGGCCTTGTTCGATCTCGGCCAACAGCTGTTCCAGCCGCGCGCGCGACTGCGCGAGCTTTTCAAATGCGGCGGCGTCGCCGCGCCCGGCGGCCGCCGCCTGCGTCGGCAGTGACCCGGCCAGCACCGTGAGCTCGGAGAGATGCGCGCGATAGCCACGATCCTGCTCGTGGGCACGGCTCGACAACAGCAGGAAGGCCGCCGCCAGCAGCGACAGCAGCAGGCCGCCCCATAGCATCACGGGCATCCACTTCGAAGCCAGCGACCTGTCAGGCACGTTGACCATGCGCTTTTCCCTTCACCATTCCCCCGTTCACGGCGAACCGTGCAGGAAAGCGGGGCTTTCGACCAGCGTCCGCAGACTCAGCACTGGCCAGGCCTCGCTGCCGCGCCGGAACGAACCGGCCAGGTAATGTTCGCAGCGAATCATCGTCAGCGGCGCTTCGGCGTTGAACTCGCGATCGGCGAAGCGCCGGAATCCGAGCACCTCGTCGACGACCAGCCCCGCCGGAACTTCGCGGTGATTGACCACGATCACCCGCGTATTGCGTCCGGACACCGTTTCTCCACTGCCGAAATACTGCTTCAGGTCGATCACGGGCAGCAACTGGCCACGCACATTCGCGAGACCGCGTATCCATGCCCGCGCGCCGGGAACCCGGGTGATCGACATCGGCACGCCCATGACTTCGCGCGCCTCGTCGCGCGCCACGAGGAACGTCTCCCCGCCCATCCGGAACGCCACCCCGATCCACTCCTGGCCCGCCGCGCCGTCGCGCGCGCCGGCCGCGATCTCGCGCGCCCGCCCTTCCAGCGCCAACAACAGCTCGAAAGGCTGGTCGCGCAGTGCCTTCAGGGTCGGCTCAGGCTGCATCCACGCTCAGCCTGTCAAGAGCGCGGCCTGCGCTTTCTCCACAAGCTGGGCCGGTGTCACCGGCTTGACGAGGAAATCCACCGCGCCCTGGCGCATGCCCCAGTAGCGATCGGACTCCTGGCTCTTGCTCGAAACCATGATCACCGGAATCGCACGGGTTGCGGGATCGTTCGACAAGGTCCGGGTCGCGCGGAAACCGTCGACGCCCGGCATCACGATGTCCATCAGGATCAGGTCGGGACGGATCTCGCGCGCCTTGCGGATGCCCTCGGCGCCGTCCGCGGCGGATTCGGTGTCGAAGCCGTGGTTCTCGAGCATGCGCCGCATCTGGAATACCTCGGTAGGCGAGTCATCGATGATCAGGATCAACGCCATGGCCCTTGCTCCCTGCCTGTCATTGCCGGCTGACATGCCGTTCGATCGCGGACAGCAGTTCGTCGCGAGTGAAGGGTTTTGTCAGGTAATGCTCGGAACCGACGATCCTTCCGCGCGCCCGGTCGAACAGTCCGTCCTTGCTGGACAGCATGATCACGGGTATCGCGCGGAACACCTTGTTGTGCTTGATCAGCGAGCAGGTCTGATATCCGTCCAGACGCGGCATCATGATGTCCACGAACACGATATCGGGCTGGTGATCGGCGATCTTCGACAGCGCGTCGAAGCCGTCCACCGCCGTGAACACCTCGCAGCCTTCCTTGGCCAGCAGCGTTTCCGCCGTCCGGCGAATTGTCTTGCTGTCGTCTATGACCAGCACCTTCAGCCCGTTAAGGCGGTGCCCGTCATTGACGGCCGCTGCACTTTCCATCGGGTACCTCCGGCCCCGGCGCTGCTCCGGCCGGGCGCTAACATTGCTCGCCAGGAGACGCCCACGGTTTCGACCGGAGCGGCCTCCTTTTAACATATCGGTTCACCCCCTGCCACGGCCGAACCCGGTCTGGCCGGGCAGTCGGGACCATTGACAGGTGTACTATGGCAAGCCCCCCTAACGTGCAGTATCCGCGTCACATTCCCGTCAATCGGCCGGAGCCGTCCTGATGCGAGACCGCCCCAGCCTTGCCGTGCTGATGGACCCGCTCGAAACCATCAAGCCCGCCAAGGATTCGACGATCGCGATGCTCATGGCTGCCGCCAAGCGCGGCTGCCGCACGTGGTGCTTCGAACAGGGCGATCTCTGGGTGCGCGACGGTCGTGCGATCGCCCGTCTGCGGCCGCTGGAAGTCGTGGGGGGCGGCAAAGACTGGTATCGCGCCGGCGAGCCGGTGGTGCGGCCGCTCGCCGGGATCGATGCCGTGTTGATGCGCAAAGACCCGCCATTCGACCTGGAGTACATCTATACGACCTATCTGCTGGAACGCGCGGAAACCGATGGTGTGCTGGTGGTGAACCGGCCGCAGGGGCTGCGCGACATGAACGAGAAGGTCTACACGGCGTGGTTTCCGGA
>JBATEA010000352.1:0-2256 GCA_049663745.1 Steroidobacteraceae bacterium
GGTCAGTTTTCCCGCCGACTACAGGACGCGCTTCACCAGGTACCTGACGATGAACTTCCCCGACGACAAACAAGTGCGCTTCTTCTATGCCAGCCCGGTGGCCGTCAAGGCAGCGGGGGCCGGCGAGCCACTGCCAGACGGCTCGATGATCCTCGTGGAAGTCTTCGACGCCAGGCTCGACGCGAACCAGGATC
The DNA here is from genome assembly GCA_049663745.1 of Steroidobacteraceae bacterium. Classification (GTDB taxonomy): domain Bacteria; phylum Pseudomonadota; class Gammaproteobacteria; order Steroidobacterales; family Steroidobacteraceae; genus SCUD01. The sequence continues at coordinate 195 of JBATEA010000352.1, forward strand.
CGGTCAAGGGCAGCGACGGATTCTTCGCGCCAGACAAGCTCGTCGGATATGCAGCGATGGAAAAGAAGGCCGGCTGGGGCGCGCAGATTCCCGAGATGCTGCGCAACGATGACTGGAACTACGCTCCGTTCACCGTCGACAAGACCCAGCGCAGTGGCTTTAACCAGGCGGTATGCCTTGCCTGTCACAAGCCGCTGCCGAAGGACAACCACCTCTTCACGATGAAGCAGTTGCGCGAGGTGGCGCACGCGAACTAGTTGCATTACAGGCGGTGATGCGGACTTGCCCTATCTGTGGCGGTACCGGCGGGCTACACTCCGGGTGGCTGAGGGGGTCCCGGGTTTCGCCCGGATGTAACGCAAGTGCAACCGGAAGGTGTCAGGCCGTGAAAATAATGCTCGTTGGGACGTTTGTTGCCGCTGCCACGTTTGGCGCAGGCGTAGCGCTGGCCCAGGACGCGAGTGCTCTCGAGGAGATCGTCGTCACCGCCTCCAAGCGTGAGCAGACGCTCAACGACATACCTTCGGCGGTCAGCGTCACCTCGGCCGAGACGATCGAAAAAGCGCACATCACCGACATCCTGGACCTGCACACGACCGTGCCATCGCTGCGCACATCGCAGCTGCAGACATCGACGCAAACCAATTTCATCATCCGCGGTTTTGGCAACGGGGCCAACAACCCAGGCATTGAATCATCGGTGGGCGTCTTCATTGACGGCGTATACCGTTCGCGGTCGGCGTCACAGATCGGCGACCTTTTTGACATAGAGCGCATCGAAGTATTGCGCGGCCCGCAGAGCACGCTTTTCGGACAGAACGCTTCCGTGGGCGTCATCAGCGTGATCACCAAGGAGCCATCGTTCACGACGACCGGGTCGATCGAGGTGGGTTTTGGCGAATACAACGCGAAAACGGCGCGCGCGAATATCTCGGGCCCAGTCAGCGACCGCGTTGCCTACAGCCTCGCCGGCAACTACGACGAGCGCGACGGCTACTTCAAGAACCTGACCAACGGGCACGACATCAACGAGCGCAATCGCTGGGACCTGCGCGGCCAGCTGCTCTTCAATGCAACGGATGACCTGACATTCCGCCTGATCGCGGACACCAGCAGTATCGATGAACTGTGTTGTGGCGTTTCAAACCTGTTGAATGGACCCACGGGCGCGATTATCACTGCGATCGGCGGCCAGATTTACACCGGCAGCCCGTTCGACCGGCGCGGTTACATCAACAAGGACCCGTTCAACAGGGTTGACAACGACGGCGTGTCGTTGCAGGCCGATTGGACGCTCGGCAACTGGACTCTGACTTCGATCACGGCTGATCGCAATCAGAAAGCGAAATTTGACTACGATGCCGACTTCACGAGTGCCGACATCCTCGCGACCAACCTGAACGACTCGAACATCGACACGTTCACCCAGGAGCTGCGCCTGGTGTTCGATAATGGCGGTCCCGTGACGGGCCTGCTGGGCGGTTACTACTTCGACGAGAACGTCGATTACGAAAACACGCTTGCCTGGGGCAGCTCAATCCGGCCATACGCGACCGGTCTGATCTTCGCGCAGACCGGCAGCCTCACCGTACTCAGCGACCTCGAAGCGGCACTCGGCCTGCCGCCTGGAACACTGCTCCAGGATGGCCAGGGCCAGGTCATCACCACACGCCAGGACAGCCAGGTCTCTACGGTGTTCGGCCAGATCGACTGGAAGGTACTCGATCGCCTGACGCTCACGGCAGGTGTGGCCTATGCGAAGGTCAAGAAGGACGTGTCGATCGACCAGACAGACACGGACGTGTTCTCGTCGCTCAATTTCGTCAATATCGGCTTCGGCGCGGCCCTGGCCGGAGGCGCCACCCCGGACCAGGCCGACTTCATCAGCGTCACGCCGTGCTCGGCGACGAACCCGCCGCCTTTCTGCAACCAATTACTCGGCCGGTACCCCTTCCAGTTCCTCGCACCGGTCGTGCCGTTCTCGAACGACCACTCGAACGACAGCAAGACGACCTACACCGCCCGGTTGTCCTACGAGTTCAGCGACAGCGTCATGGTGTAC
>JBATEA010000353.1:0-9210 GCA_049663745.1 Steroidobacteraceae bacterium
TGACGACCCTGCCGAGTCCGCGCTCGCGCGCGACGTCCATCATCCGCTGGGTCAACGGTTCGACGCCATTGACGGCGCTGACGACGACCGCCGCGGTCTCCACCGCTTCCAGAACCGGCAGCGTCCGGCCGACGAAATCGGGGTAGCCGGGGGTGTCGATCAGGTTGACATGCGCTCCGCCGGTTTCGAGCCAGCAGACGGTGGAATCGATCGAATGTTGCAGCCGGCGTGCCTGCGGGTCGTGGTCACAAACCGTGGTGCCGCGGCCCAGGTTGCCCTTGGCGCGGATGCTGCCTGCGCCGAACAGCAACGCCTCCGCCAGCAGGGTCTTGCCCGCCCCGGCGTGGCCTACCAGGGCAATATTTCGAATGTCGCCGGTCGCTCTGGTCATCGATTCCCCCGTGTTTGCGCGCTTCCAGGCGCGTTTTTTGAAAAGAATAGCACCGATGCCCGCGACTTGCGCCGTGCCGGGATGAAGGGCAAACTCGGGTTCAACAGGGCATTAGACAACGGCAAAGGCCCGACGGGGGAATTTCATGGCTGTTTCGGTCAAGGGCGACAGCGCGGATCCGATGGTCGATCCGAATGTCATTCCGCTCGTCGACATCATGCTCGTGCTGCTGATCATCTTCATCATCACGATTCCCGTCATGACACATGCGGTCAAGATCGACCTGCCGCGCGATAACCCGAACCCGCCGCTCGAAGCACCCGTGGTCTTGAGGGTATACGTGGACTTCGACGGCACCATTCTCTGGAACGATTCACCCATCGATCACGCCACCTTCCAGAACTACGTCTCGATCGAGAACGCCAAGGACCCGCAGCCCGAGATCCATGTCGATGCGGACCGGCGCACGCCCTATCTCTATGTTGCCAACGTGCTGTTCACACTGCAGCGCGGCGGCCTGCAGAAAATCGGCTTCGTGGCGGGCGAAACAGGCGCGCCACTGTAGCCCACGCCCGGCGCCAGTCCGGCCTGGGGCCGGATGGCTGATTCCGCACCAGGGGCCGGCACTGCCGGCCCTTTTTGCTCTCGGAGTGCCTGACCCATGAAGGCCCATAGGACCGCCCTCGTGCCATTTCTGGCCCTGCTGGCCATGCAGGCGCTCGGTCAGGCGCCGGAAACGGGCACGGCGGGTGCGCACCGTTATGAGCTGCCGAACCGGGATGGCCTGGAGCTCGCCGTTCCGCCGGCCTGGGAAGACAGCGTGGACCAGCCGGAGGATGGCGGGTCCCCGATCATCCTGCTGCACCCGAGGGAAGGCGCGCCCTTCGAAATCTACATCACGCCGGCCTGGCACGATGCGCCGGCAGGGGCTCTTCCCGACATGGAGACCCTGCGGGAAACCGTGAGGACTGCGGCGGAGCGGCTCCGCGGCCAGACCGTCGAAGACACCCTGGAAATACGCCGGCTGCAGGGTGCCAGCGGCGTCGGCTTCTATTTCGTCGCCACCGACCGCGCGCCGCAACCGGAGGAGTTCCGGTTCATGCACCAGGGCGCATTGCAGGTGGGCGCGCTGACGGTCACGTTCACGATCCTGACCAACGAGGGGCAGGAAGCCGTCGTCGAGCAGGCACTTGCAATGCTCAGGAGTGCCGCCCACCTGGACACCGGCCGGGACCAGGAATAAGAGCCCGTTTACCTGTCGTCTAGAGTATCCATCGCGGCAGGGCCAGCGTCATCTGCGGGAAGGCCGTGATCAGCGCGACGCCTATCGCGAGAACCAGCATCATCGGCAGCGTCGCGCGCGCAACCTCGAGCATCGGGCGCTGGAATCGCGTCGCCGACATCAAAAGGTTGAGACCGATCGGCGGCATCAGGTAGCCGAGCTCGAGACTCGCCAGCATGATGACCCCAAGGTGCACCGGGTCCACGCCGAATGCTGTCGCCACGGGCACGATGAGCGGCGCGACCACGATGATCGCCGAGAAGATCTCGATCAGGCAGCCGAGCACGATCATCACCAGGTTCAGCATCAGCAGGAATATCCACGGCGATTCGATGGCGCTGCCGATCCAGACCGTCAGCCGGTCCGGCACGTGCTCGGTAATCAGCAGGTTCGTCAGGCCCATCGCCGTGCCGAGGATCAGCAGCACGCCGCCCACGAGCAGCCCGCATTCGCCCATGACCTCGACGAGTTTTGCGCCGCGCGGCAGGTCGCGATTGATCAAGGCTGCGACCAAGGCCGCATAGGCGGCGGTGATTGCTGCCGCGGGAACGGGCAGCACGAAGCCGCCGAATATCAGCACCAACGGCACGACCGGAAGAAGCAGGTCCCATTTTGCGCGCCAGGTGGTGACGACCGCGCGGCGCCAGCTGAACCGCGTGCGCATCTTCCTGGGCGGAGACATCGCGATGCCCCAGCCGCAGGCGAGCACGAGCATGAGGATTCCCGGCAATGCGCCGCCGAGGAACATCGCCTCGATCGACACCTGGGCGACGATCGAATAGAGAATCAGCGGCAGGCAGGGCGCGAACAGGACGCCGAGCGATCCGGCGCCCGTCACCAGCCCCAGCGCCCTGCCACTGTCATAGCGCGACGACATCAGGATCGGCATCAACAGGCCGCCAAGCGCCAGGATCGTGATGCCGGAGCCGCCCGTGAATGCGGTGAAGAAAGCGCAGGCGAAGACCGTCACCACGGCCGGGCCGCCACGCAGCTGCCCGGTCCAGGCGCGCAGCAGGCGCACCAGGCGCCGCGCGGCGCCAGTCGCCGTCACGATGTAGCCGGCCAGCGTGAACAGCGGCAGCGTCGCGAGCAGCGGATTGGTGACCTGATCGTAGTGATCGAGTGGCACCGATGCGATCGGGTCGCCGACGCTGATGAAGAAGATCAGCGCGATGCCGGCGAGGCCGACAAAGAGCGGAGCGCCGAACAGGATGGCGATCGCGAGCGCGACCAGTAACGGCGTGCGCAGTCCTGCGACTGCGCCGTCGAGATGCGCGACCGCCGCCGCCAGCGCCACGGCGATCACCAGCACCGCTACGCGCAGGCCGTATCCGCTGCCGGCGTGGCGCGCGAGGCGCAGCGTGATGAACGCGAATCCCAGCGGCATCGTCGCCTGCAGTACGATCCGTGGAACGCCGAACGCGAGGGAACTCGATGACTCGGCCTCCTGCGAGACGAATTGCCAGGCCGCCAGCGTCAGGATGGCCGACACACTCGTCGCAATTAGCCCTGTATAGGCTTCGATGACGGGCTTCCATCGCGCCGGCATCGCATGCGCAATGGTGCCCATCGACAACAGCCGGCCCTCGCGCGCGGCCGCCATGCCGCCCAGCATGCCGACCAGCAGGGTCAGGTGACGAATCAACTCGTCGGCATTGGCGAATCTGGTCGTGGCGCCGGCGACGCCCAGCAGCACGAGCAGCGCGAGCACTGTCGCAAGCAGCAGGTTCTCGAAACGATGGACGAAGGCCATCACGTACCGGCTGCGTGCCTGGCCTTGAGTACCTCGACGGTCGCGTCAAACATCGATGCCGGCACCAGCGTGCCGCGGATGCGCGGGTAGATGCGCGCGACCTCGGTGCGCCATTCGCGCTCGACCTCCGCGGTGAGCGGCACGATCTTGAGCCCCATCTTGTCCTTCATCGCCTGCACCGCCTGCTCGTCCTCGGCGCGGCTGGCGCGCCGCATCTCAACGCCGGCACGTTCGGAGGTTTCGCGCAGCCAGGCCTGCGCCGCGGGATCGAGCTTGTCCCAGGCCTTTTTCGTCATGACCAGCGCACCCGTGATCGGCGCCCATCGCAGGTCCAGCATGTAAGGAGCGTAGGTCGGAATCTGGCTGAAATTGGCGAGGAAAGCCGGCACCGGCAGCGCGTCGATCATGCCATTGCGAAGCCCCAGCAGGATCTGGTCCGGCTCGAGCACGACCGGCGTGTAATAGGCCTTCATCAGTTCGACGCTCTGCGGGTCCCCGGAGCTCGCGTATACGCGAAGCGACTTCAGGTCCTGGAAGCGATTGACGGGCTTTCTCGAGAAATAGCGCACCCAGCCGGCGTCGGCCCAGAACAACACGACATAGCCCGCATCGCGCAGGCGCCGTTCGAGGTCTGGGCGCAGCTTGTCGCGCACCGCGTCCACGTCTTCCCAGTTGTGGAACATCATCGGCATGTATTGCAGCGCCGTCACCGAACGCTCGATCTGGGCCAGCCCGACCGAGCTCAGCATCGCTCCCTGGATCTGGCCGACACGCATGCGCCGCACGATCTGCAGTTCACCGCCCTGCGTGCCGGCATAGATATTCATCGCGACGCCGCCCGGGCCGCGCGACCACTCGGCGCCCAGTGCCTGCAGGCGCTTGTGGAAGGACGAGCCGGCCGGTGCGACGGTCGCGATGCGAAGTTCCGTGGCACTCGCCGCGCCGGCGCCCGGTCCCGTGCCGCAGGCAAATGCTGTCAGCATCAGTACGGCGAGGCGCGCGGCAGAACGCGGGCTGCCAGTCATGGCTTCTCCTCTTGTCCTTCGCTCTCGTCCAGCGGCGGCAGGATCCAGCGATCCGCGTTGGCCAGAAGCCACGCAGCCCGGCGCTGGAAGATCGTGTTGGCGAGACGCATCGCCGGCAGGTCATCGGGATTGATCTTCATCGCGGCCCGGAGCATCTCGTCGAAGCAGGCGCGATCCTCGCGCGGTATGCAGACGGATTCCGCCCAGGAGACATAGGGTCCCGCGGCCTTGCCCTCCGTCAACTCGATGGCACGGTCGAATTGCCTGCGCGCTTCCACCACACGGTCATCGAAGGAGCCCGCGGCATCCGGTCGCGCCATCTCATAGGACACGAGAAAGGAATGGATCGCGCCATGATCCCAATCCGGATCAACGGCCAATGCACGATCGATCAGGGCGGAAACCAGCGGGAGATCCGCGACCAGCGAAGGATCGTCCTTGCCGAGCGCGATCGCTGCGGCCCACGAAGCGGCTGTCCAGTACAGCAGGTCGACCTCTCCGGCGCCCGCTCCCGCAACGGTCCTGGCCGGATTCGCGCGCAGACCGGCGCTGAATCCGGGTATCGCGACGTCGAGTCCGCGCAGACCGTAACTGTGCGCGCGCAGATATAGCTTCCGGGCACGATTCCAGGCCACCCAGGCGCGGTCCGTGTCCTCGAGGGCGACCGTGTCGGCTTCCTGCTGCACGAATGCATAAGCGAACTGCGTGAAGCCGGCCGCCGTCGCCGCAAGCAGTGCGCGATGCTCGGGCGTGGACGCCAGGGCGCTTTCCATCAGCTTCAGGCTGAACGGCAGCGCAGCACCGATCAACTCGGGATCTTCATCGGCGGAATACGTCGTGCCGCCCGCGGCGAGCGTGTCACTTAATTTGTTGGCCGCGAAGCGTTGCACCGAGCAGCCCGATCCCAGAACAGCGACTACCAGAATCACGAGTCCGGCCCATCGACTGGACCGGGAATTTATGATCATCGCCACACCCCGCATGATCTCACGGCAGCCTTCAGGGCACACCTATGACTCAATCCGCGGCCAGAAAATCCCGAACGGCACGCAGATAGCCTGGGTACAGGTCGACGGAATTATGCGTGGCGCCGTCGAGCAGCGTCACGCGGACCTGCGATCGCGGAAATGAATTCACCAGCGCCTCTGAATTTGCGCGCGGGATGATTTCGTCTTCACCGGCGATAATCGCCAGCACCGGCGCATGCACTGCGCGCGCGCGATTGGCGGAATCGTAGCGGTCGCGCATCAGGAACGCGACCGGAAACATCGGAAAATGAGCACCCGCTACCCTGGCGAGGCTGTCGTAGGGCGTCACCAGCACGAGGCGCCGCACGTCTCGCGCCGCCGCCAGCTGCACGGCAACGCCGGTGCCAAGGCTGCGGCCCATCACCGAGATTTCCGGATGGCGCGCATGCAGGTGGTCGTAGACCGTACAGGCATCGGCGACCAGCGCGTCCTCCGACGGACTGCCGGTGCTGCCTCCATAACCCCGGTAATTGACCAGGTACAGGGAGTGGTCGGGAATCGCCGCAGCGAATGTCGGCAGGTTTGCGGAAACATCCTCGGCATTGCCGCCGAAATAGACCAGCGCACGCGGACCGGGCCGCTCGACCACCCAGATCTTCAGTGTTGCATCGCCGCTTGCCAGCCGGATTGCCTGCGCCCCGGGCGGATTGACCTCGCGTACCGCGAAGTAGATCTGCGAGCGCTGCGTGAAGTAGAGCCAGGCGCAAAGACTGAGGTAGGCGGCCACGACCAGAAGCGCGAGGATCAGCAGGGAGCGCATCGGCGAAAACCGTCAGTGGCTTTCGTAAAGCTCGACGGTTGCCTCGATCTCGACAGGAATATTGGACGGCAGCGATTGCATGCCGACGGCGGATCGTGCGCCGCGGCCCATGTCGCCGAACGCGACGACCATGAGATCCGAGAATCCGTTGATGACCTTCGGATGATCCTTGAAGTCTTCCGTCGTCTGGACCATGCCGAGTATGCGCACGAAGCGCTTGACCTTCGACAGCTCGCCGACGGCCGCCTTGATCGTCGCGAGCATGCACAGTCCCACGCGCTCGGCGGAATGCGCGCCCTCCGCCAGTGTCAGATCGCGGCCGACCTTGCCGGTCTTCAGCGTCTCGCCACATTCGCCGTGCCCTGACAGGAACAGTAGATTGCCGGTGCGCACCGAGGTCACGTAGGTCGCAACCGGTTTCGGCGGATCGGGCAATGCATAGCCCGCCGCGGCAAGCCGCGCCTCGGGCGTCTCCGCATCAAGATCTGCAGATGCCAGGACAGGCACCATCAACATGGCGGCAAGAACCACATGGCGTGTCTGGAACACTGCGACTTCTCCTGCGGTCATTCGGGTGGCGCGAGCCTACTACCGATTGTCAGCAGCTGCCAGATCGCCGCATGATGGCGGTCTTGGGTCGGCAATGCCAAGGACGTGCAAGATGAGCAACACGGAAATGCAGAGCGAGCGGCTCGAAGCACGCCGTGCCTTGATCGGTGATGGATTCGAGATCCGGCGCGCGGTTCCGAACCGGCACCGCCGCACCGTGGGGGCATGGTGCTTCCTCGATCACGCCGGTCCCGCCGATTACGAACGGGACCAGGGGCTCACCATCGGGCCACACCCGCACATCGGCCTGCAGACATTCACCTGGATGATAGACGGCGAGGTGTTGCACCGCGACAGTCTCGGCTCTGAACAACTGATCCATCCCGGCCAGGTCAACCTGATGACCGCCGGCCGCGGCATTTCGCACTCCGAGGAATCGCCAAGGGGGTGCTCGGGCCGGTTTCATGCCGCGCAGCTTTGGATCGCGCTGCCGGACGCCGAGCGTCATCGCGAGCCTGACTTCCATCATTACCCTGATCTGCCCGTCATCGAGCGCGGCGCCTTCCGCATCACCGTACTGGCGGGCAGCTGTGACGGCGAACGTTCGCCGGCCAAAGTCTACACGCCGCTCCTCGGTCTCGACGTCGTCACGCGCGGCGGCGCAAAAACGACCGTGCCGCTGGATCCGTCCTTCGAGCATGCGGTACTGACACTCGAGGGCGCGCCGAGCCTGAATGGCGCACTGCTCGAGCCGGGCACGCTCCTGTACCTGGGTACCGGGCGCACGTCGCTCGACCTTGCATCGCCTGCCGCCTCGCGAATGTTGTTGATCGGCGGCACGCCATTTGGCGAGGAAATCCTGTTGTGGTGGAACTTCGTGGCGCGCACGCCGGCCGAAATGGAGGCCGCAACGCACGATTGGATCGAGGGCCGGCGTTTCGGCCAGGTTCACGGCGCAAGTGGCAAGCCGCTCGTTGCACCGGACCTGAAAGGCCTGCATCTCAGGGGAACGAGCGCATGAACCGCATAGCGTCGGCTGTCGTTACCCCGACAGGTCTCAATTACACGCAGCGCATCGCGACCGGCGGATTCGAGCTGTCGGCCGACGAACCCTTGTCCGCCGGCGGCAGGAACCTGGGCCCCGGACCCTACCACCTGCTGCTTGCGAGTCTCGGCGCCTGCACGACCATCACGCTCAAGATGTACGCCGACCGGAAGGGCTGGAATATCGGCGCCCTGAAGGTCGCATTGACGCTTTCGAAGGACTCCGATGGCGGTACCTTCATCGACCGGACACTCGAATCGGACGCCAGGCTGGATGGCGAGCAGTGGTTGAAATTGCTCGACATCGCCTCCAAGACTCCGGTCACGAAAACCCTGCTGTCTGGCGCGAAGATCACGACCCGCCGCGCCGAGGAAACCTGAAAAATGCGCAAGTTGGCCGCTGTCCACGACCCCAATCCGCCGCACTGGGTCGGCGACGGATTTCCGGTGCGCTCGATATTCAGTTACGACGGGCTCGGCCGCGAACGGCTGAGTCCTTTCCTGATGCTCGACTACGCCGCACCGCGCAGTTTCGAGCCTGCGACGCACCGGCGCGGCGTCGGCGAACACCCGCATCGCGGCTTCGAGACGGTCACGATCGTGTACCAGGGCGAGCTGGAACACCGCGATTCGGCCGGCAATGGCGGGCGCATCGGCCCCGGCGACGTGCAATGGATGACGGCCGCCTCCGGCGTCGTTCACGAGGAGTTTCATTCGGAGAAATTCACCCGCGCCGGCGGCACCATGGAAATGATGCAGCTCTGGGTCAACCTGCCGGCGAAGGACAAGATGGCCCCGCCCCGTTACCAGACCCTGCTGGAAGGCGACATTCCGTCGGTCCCGCTGCCAGGTGGCGCCGGCCACCTGCGCGTGATCGCCGGCGAATTCGGCGGCCAGAAGGGACCCGCAAGGACATTCACGCCAATCAATGTCTGGGACCTGCGGCTGGGCGCTGGCAAGACCGCGACCTTTAGGACGCCGGAAGGCCACACAACCGCGGTCATCCCGATGCACGGCCGAGCCGTCGTCAATGGTGGTCAGTCGGCGGGTGAAGCGCAGCTCGCGCTTCTGGAGCGCAGCGGCGGCGAATTCACGATCGGCGTGGACACCGACGCGACACTGTTGCTGCTGAGCGGCGCGCCTCTCGATGAACCGGTGGTCGGCTACGGCCCGTTCGTCATGACGAGCGATCGCGAGATCGCGCAGGCGATCCGCGACTACCAGAGCGGACGCTTCGGAAACCTTCCCGCGACAGGCTGACGGCCGGGCGTTACGGCTTGAAGAGCCGCGTTACGCCGAAGTTGACGACCATCTTCTCGTCCTGATTCCCGTTCAGGCCGGCATCCGAAAGCGGAAACTGCGCCGACGCTCGCAACAC
>JBATEA010000354.1:0-3915 GCA_049663745.1 Steroidobacteraceae bacterium
GGCGCATGATACCGGAGCCGCCGCCGGCCGGCCCGCACCGATGCCGGGACCTCAGCCGGGGCTCTTCTCCGTTTCGAAACGCAGATTCGACTTGTTCTGGTCGACCAGCTTCTTGCCGAGGCCCTTCACCTTGACGAGATCATCCGCACTCTTGAACGGCCCGTTCTTTTCCCGATGCGCGATGATGGCCTCCGCCTTGGCCATGCCGACGCCCTGCAATTCGCGGGCGAGCGTCTTGGCGTCGGCGGTATTGACGTTGACGGGCCCGGCGATGGCGGTCGGCGCGAGCAGTATTGCGGCCAGCAGGGCCGCACCCAGTCCCTTGGTGAGCATGTTGCGTAACTCCCTTTTCGTCGCGCGCGGCGACCATCGCCGCGCCCGGCAACGAGACTAGACGCCGCGGCGCCATCGCGCCGCGCGTCTATCGCGTGCGTTGCGGGCAATTCAGGCGTGCGGGCGCCCGCGCTCGAGACCGGCCACCAGGTCGAACCGCATCAGGGGCCGCTGGCTGTCCCAGCTCTTGCAGCCGGGGCATTGCCAGAAATGGTTGATGCTCGAGAAACCGCAACTCGAGCAGCGGTAACGTGGTGTGGTCGCCGCCAGCCTGCACAACACCGCGGCGACCTCACGCACGGCGCGCGCGTCGAGGGTTCCCGGATCACGGCCGGTTGCGCGCACGAGCCCGGCAACCGTCTCATCCTGGCCAAGAAAGGCGCGTACCAGCCGCTCGAGCGGAGCGAATTCGAGCGCATCGGTCATGATTGCCGCAAAGGCGATTTCGTTGCCCGCATCGGGCCGTGCCGCGACCAGGCGCTCCACCACCGCGTCGCCGTGCACGCCCGCCGCCCGCGCGAGGCGCATCAGCCGCGGCAACACCTCGATTGCAAGCGCCGCATCCTGGGTTATCACCGACGCCAGCAGCCGTTCCGCGAGCGCCACGTCCTTCTGCTCGATCGCGATGTCGGCGCGTATCAGGGCACTCCTGGGAAAGCGGCGTCGCTCGGTTCGTGCCGCGCGCAGCTGCGCCCGCGCATCATCGAATTCCTGGCGTTCGCGGGCCGCTTCGGAAAGCTCGCAGTAATAATGCGCGATCGCGTTTTCCTGCGGCGCCTTGCCCGACTTGTCGAGCTCGCGGAACACGTCGATGGCGCGCGCCCAGTCATGTTGCTGCTCGTAGATGCGCATGAGATTGCGCATGGCCGCCATGCGATGCGCCCCGGAACTCGCCAGCGGCTCGAGAATCTTCTCCGCGCGGTCCAGCAGTCCGGCGCGCAGATAGTCCTGTGCGAGTGCGAAACTCGCCTGCTCGCGCTGTTCCGGTTCCAGCGATTCGCGCGACACGATGTTCTGGTGGATGCGGATGGCCTTGTCAACCTCACCGCGGCGCCGATAGAGGCTGCCCAGCGCGAAATGCGTCTCGACCGTGTCGCCGTCGAGCTCGGCTGCACGCAGGAATGACTCGAGCGCCCGGTCGGGCTGCTCATTGACGAGGAAATTGACGCCAGCGAGGTAATTGCCGCGCACGCGCTCGGCGCCGATTACGCTCGGCCGCGGGCGCCTTGCGGCATAGAAGCCGATGGCCCCGCCCAGGAAAAGCAGCGCCAGGAATATCCAGATCGATTCGGGATTCATGCGTCACCGGCGGCGCGCCGGGCGCGCCTTTCAGTTACGGATCGGGTGCGACTGTCCTTCATTGACCCGCTCGCGCAGATCCTTGCCCGGCTTGAAATGCGGGACGTACTTGCCGGCAAGCGCGACGGCTTCGCCGGTTTTCGGGTTACGGCCCTGGCGCGGCGGCCGGAAATGCAGCGAGAAGCTGCCGAAGCCCCGAATCTCGATGCGCTCGCCGCCGGCCAGCGCGTCGCTCATGATCTCGAGCATCTGCTTGACAGCCAGCTCGATGTCCTTCGCCGGCAGGTGCTTTTGCTTGGCGGCGATGATCTCGATCAATTCTGATTTTGTCATTGCTCCCGTCCTCAACACGCGTGGCGCGCAGCCCATCCCCGGCCGCGCGCCGCGGACCGTCTTACTGGCCCGAGATCTGCTCCTTCAGCAGGTCGCCCAGCGTCGTGCCGGTCGCCGTATCCGTGCCACGGTACTGCTGCACCGCCTCGGCTTCCTCGTATGCTTCCTTGGCCTTGATCGACAGCGTGATGGCGCGGCTCTTGCGGTCCACACCGATGAAGCGGGCCTCGATCTCCTCGCCCACCTTCAGGACGCTGCGCGCATCCTCGACGCGGTCGCGGGCGAGCTCCGACGCCCGCAGACTCCCCTCGATGCCATCGCCCAGGTCCACGATCGCGCCCTTCGCGTCGACTTCCTTGATCACGCCCTTGACGATGCTGCCCTTCGGGTGATCCGCCAGGTAGGCCGAGATCGGATCCTTCGCGAGTTGCTTGATGCCGAGCGATATGCGCTCGCGATCCGGATCGATCGACAGCACCATGGCCTCAACCGTCTGGGCCTTCTGGTAGTCACGAACCGCTTCCTCGCCGGGACGGTCCCAGGAGATGTCCGAAAGATGCACGAGGCCGTCGATGCCGCCCGCCAGGCCGATGAAGATGCCGAAATCGGTGATTGACTTGATCTGGCCGCTGACACGATCACCGCGGTTGAAGCTCTCGGCGAATTCGCGCCACGGATTCGGCTTGCACTGCTTCAGGCCCAATGAAATGCGGCGGCGCTCCTCGTCGATGTCGAGGACCATCACCTCGACCTCTTCGCCGACATGGACAACCTTGGCAGGATTGACGTTCTTGTTGGTCCAGTCCATCTCGGAGACGTGCACGAGGCCCTCGACGCCCTCCTCGATCTCCACGAAACAGCCGTAATCGGCGATGTTCGTGACCTTGCCGAACAGCCGCGTATTCGGCGGGTAGCGCCGCGCGATGTTCTGCCAGGGATCGGCGCCAAGCTGCTTGATGCCGAGCGAAACACGCTGGCGCTCGCGGTCGAACTTGAGGATCCGGACGTCGATCTCATCGCCGACCTTGACGACCTCGGAAGGGTGCTTGACGCGCTTCCACGCCATGTCGGTGATGTGCAGCAGCCCGTCGATGCCGCCGAGATCCACGAATGCGCCGTAATCCGTCAGGTTCTTCACGACGCCCTTGACGACGTCACCTTCCTTGAGATTGTCGAGCAGCTGCGACCGCTCGGCGCTGTATTCCTGTTCCACGACTGCGCGGCGCGACACGACCACGTTGTTGCGGCGCTGGTCGAGCTTGATGACCTTGAATTCGAGTTCCTTGCCCTCGAGGTAGCTCGGGTCGCGCACCGGGCGCACGTCCACGAGCGAGCCGGGCAGGAAGGCACGCACATTGTCGAGTTCCACGGTGAACCCGCCCTTGACGCGGCCGTTGATGATGCCCTTGACGATTTCGCCGTTCGTGAAGGCTTCCTCGAGGCGGGTCCAGGTGCGCGCGCGCTTCGCTTTCTCGCGTGACAGCCGGGTTTCACCGGAACCGTCCTCGACGGCATCCAGCGCCACCTCGACCTCCTGGCCGATGACGACTTCCATTTCCCCGTCTTCGTTGCGGAATTGTTCTGCCGGAATAACCGCTTCGGACTTGAGGCCGACGCTGACGATCACGACATCGGCATTCACGTCGACGACGATGCCGGTGAGGATCTGGCCAGGCTTGATCTGCTGGCTCGCGAGACTCTGCTCAAAAAGTTGTTGAAAGGATTCGGTCATTGATTTTCCGGGCCCCGGGGCCCATGGTTGGTTGCATGCCGCGCAGCTTCCTGCCGCGCTGGGTCCTGTAATCACCGGCGCAGACATCCTGCCGCGCCGACCCGCACCGGCTCCGCCGGCGCCCGTCTCAACTGTGTCGCGCCAACCCCGGGAAGCGCTCGCGCGCGAGTGAAATCACCCGCCCGACGACCTCCTCGATTGAGAGCGCGGTCGAATCC
>JBATEA010000355.1:0-2381 GCA_049663745.1 Steroidobacteraceae bacterium
TCGTGGATCGGGCCGGCCATGAACATCATCACCAGCACCGCGCCCACGATCGCCGCGACCATGATGCCGACATGATTGGCGAGCCCGACCGCAGTAAGCACGGAATCCAGCGAAAAGATGATGTCGACGATGCCGATCTGGACGATCACGGCCAGCACCTGCGTGCGCAACTTCTCCAGGGGCACGCCGCCGGACTCCGGCCCTTCGAGCGAGTTGTGGATTTCGCTGACGCTCTTGGCCATCAGGAACAGGCCGCCGGCGAACAGGATCAGGTCACGCCCGGAGATCTCCTCGGTCAGCACCGTGAACAGCGGCGCGGTCAGCCGGGTCAGCCACGTGATCGAGAACAGCAGGCCGATGCGCGTCAGCATCGCGAACGCAAGCCCCAGCGTGCGCGCGCGCGCCTGCAGTTCCTTCGGCATCCGCGACACCAGGATGGACAGGAATATGACGTTGTCGACGCCGAGGACGACTTCGAGCAGCGTCAGGGTCAGCAACGATACCCAGACGGCCGGGTCGCTCAGGAACTCAAGCACGACTGCACCATGCCACGGGACTCACGGCAGCGCGTCCACCTCTCCGCGGGCTTCGGGCGGCATCAGGTCGCGTGGCGACAGGCCGAGATCCAGCGCCAGCGCCCCGGCGACATAGATCGACGAGTAAGTGCCCACCACGATGCCGATCAGCAAGGCGAGACTGAATGGCCGCAATGCCTCGCCGCCGAACAGCAGCAAGGCCACGACGACAAGCGAGGTCGAACCCGAGGTCAGCAAGGTCCTCGACAGAGTCTCGTTGATCGCCGCATCCATGACCTCGGCCGGCGTCGCCTTGCGCATCTGAATCAGGCGCTCGCGAACCCGGTCGAACACGACGACCGTGTCATTCAGCGAGTAACCGATGATCGCAAGGATCGCCGCCATCACCGACAGGTCGAAGGTCACCCCGGTGATCGCAAATGCGCCGACCACGACGATCGGGTCGTGCAGCACGGCGACAATCGCGCCGACCGAGAATTTCCACTGGAACCGGAAGACCACGTAGATGCCGATGAACAGCAGCGACATCAACAACGCCGTCGCGCCCTTCTCCGCGAGCTCACGGCCGGCCTGCGGGCCGACCGACTCGGTGCGGCGGATATCCACTCTGGCGTCGACTGACGCCAAAGCGGCATGCACCTGCTCGTTCACGAGCCGGGCAGCAGTTTCCTCGACCGGCGGCATGCGCACGAGCACGTCCTGCGCCGTTCCGAAACTCTGCACCTGCGCGTCCGCAAGGCCAGCGCCGGACAAGGAGTCCCGGACCCGCTCGAGGTCCGCCGCCTGCGGGAAATGCGCCTCGACGACCACACCACCGGTGAAGTCGATGCCGAAATTCAACCCGCGCAGGAGAACCGCGGCAATCGAGCCGACGATCATCAACACCGATACGGCATACCAGTAGCGGCGCCATGCCAGGAACGCGATTTTCGGAGTCCGCTTGAAGAATTCCATCGCCGGTTCCTCAGATCGACAGGCGTTCGACGCGCCGGCGGCGGCCGTAGATCAGGTGCAGCAACGTACGACTGCCGACCAGTGCCGTGAACATCGAGGTCAGGATGCCGAGATTCAGCACGACCGCGAATCCCTTGATCGGGCCGGTGCCGAATGCGAACAGCATGATGCCCGCAATCAGCGTCGTGATGTTGGAATCGACGATCGCAGAGAAGGCGCGTTCGAAACCGGCGTTGATGGATGCCATCGGCGAATTGCCATTGCGCAGTTCCTCGCGTATGCGCTCGTAAATCAGGATGTTCGCGTCCACCGCCATGCCGACCGTCAGCACGATGCCGGCGATGCCGGGCAATGTCAGCGCCGCCTTGAACAGCGAAAGGAGCGCGGTGATCAGGATGACGTTTGCGATCAGCACGGCGCTCGCCACGATGCCGAATACACGGTAGTAGATCAGCATGAAAGCAAACAGGGCTCCCATGCCGATCAGCAGCGCCTTGAAGCCGCGTTCGATGTTATCGCGTCCGAGACTCGGCCCGATCAGGCGCTGCTCGACGATGTAAATGGGCGCCGCGAGCGCGCCAGCGCGCAGCAGCTTCGCAAGCTCGGTGCCTTCAGCCGCCGTCAGGCCGGTGATCTGGAACTGGTTGGAGAACACGCCGCGGATCGTCGCGACGCTGATGACTTCCTCCTTCGAGCGGTCGATGAGGACCTTCTGGCCGTCCCGCTCGACCTGCTCGCGCTCCTTTTCGATGAATACGACCGCCATCGGGCGGCCGAGATTTTCCCGCGTGGTACGGAGCATTTCATCGCCGCCACGGCTGTCGAGCCTGACACTGACCGCCGGCTCGCCCTGGGACGGCGCGAATGAGGCATCGATCAGCTGCTCGCCGG
>JBATEA010000356.1:0-5524 GCA_049663745.1 Steroidobacteraceae bacterium
GCACCGGCAGCGTGCGCAGGTAATTGAACGACGACAGGCCGCTGCCGAAGTCGTCGAGCGCAATCAGGCAGCCGCGGCTCGCCATTTCGCGCATCAGGTAACTCGCGTGCCCGAGGTTCGTGATGGCCGCGGTTTCGGTGACCTCGAAACACAGTACGCCCGGCGTCGGCTCGTGGGCCTCGAGCGTCTGGATCAGGAACTCGAGAAATCCCGGGTCGGAAAGCGTGGTACCGGACAGGTTGACCGCGACCGTGAACGCCGCCTTCTCCACGCCATCCCTGGTGGACGGCACGATGTCGCGCAGCACTTTCTCGACGACCCAGCGGTCCAGCGACGGCATCAGGTTGTAGCGCTCGGCGGCCGGGATGAATTCATCGGGTAGCACGGTCTGCCCGTTTTCGTCCAGAAGCCGCAGCAGCAACTCGTAGTGGGGCCTGGCGTCGGCGGATCCGGAGATCTTGACGATCGGCTGGAACACGATATCGAGCCGCCCCTCATCGCGGGCGTTCGTCAACCGCGACATCCAGCGCATTTCGCGGTGGCGCGCCGAGGCGCTCGCCGGATCGTAGACCTGCACGCGATTTCGGCCGCCGTCCTTGGCCGAGTAGCAGGCGATGTCCGCCGCCGACAGCAGTGTCGCGACACTTTCGGTGTGCTGGTTGATTTCGACGATGCCGATGCTCGCACCGATCTGCAGCGTGCTCGCGCCCCAGTGGAATCGCAGGTCCCGGATTGCCTGGCGCAGGGAATCGGCGATCCGCAGCGCCTGCTCCGGCGTGCAATGCTCGAGCAACACGCCGAATTCGTCGCCGCCGAGGCGCGCCAGCACGTCATTGGCGCGCACGCGCGTCTGCAGGACCCCGGTGACATGGCGCAGCAACTGGTCGCCGGCCGGATGACCGCAGGTGTCGTTGACGACCTTGAACTGGTCGAGGTCCACATAAATCATCGCATGGCGAATGTTGTGGTTCGCGCTCGCGGTTTCCAGCGCGACATTGAGCCGGCTCTCGAACTCGCGGCGATTGATCAGCCCGGTCAGCGCGTCATGCGCCGCCTGGTATGAAAGCAGCCGCTTCATCCGGCGCTCGCGGCTGACATCGCTGAAGACCATGACCGCGCCGGCCGTGCGGCCGTTGCGATCGCGGATCGGCGCCACGGTCGCCTGGATGGGCACCTCGGCGCCGTTGCGGCTCATCAGTACCGTCTGGTCGGCCAGGCTGAGCGGCTCGCCCGTCACCAGTGCATGACTGACAGGGTCCGCGATCGGCGCAAGGCTGCCGTCGGCAACCAGCTGCACGACAGCCGTCACGTTGCGCCCGCAGGCCTCCGTGGCCGTCCAGCCCGTCAGCTTTTCCGCCACCGGATTCACGTAATCGATGGTCCCCGCCCGGTCCGTCGTGATCACCGCGTCGGCGATCGACTGCAGTGTGACCTCGGCGCGCTCCTTCTGTTCGTAGAAGCGCTGCTCCGCACGCTTGCGCTCCGTGATGTCGGTCACCGTGCCTTCGAAGCCGATCGGCTGGTTGCGCTCGTCGCGATTCAGTCGCGCATTCTCGGTGATCGTGATGATCGTGCCGTCCTTGCGCTTCAGTTCGTACTCGGTCTCGACCAGTTCCCCCTCGGTGACCAGCCGGTCGAGCAGCCGGAGGCGGGTCTCCGGCACGACATACAACGACTCCGTCGAGCCGATCGCGCGCAATTCCTCGAGCGAGCCGTAGCCCAGCATCGCGATCAGCGCCGGGTTGGCGGACAGCAGGTAACCGTCCATGGTGACCTGGTAGACGCCCTCGACGACATTGTCAAAGAGTCCCCGGAACCGGCGCTCGCTCTCGCGCAGCGCGTCTTCGCCACGGCGCCTCTCGATCGCGATGCGTGCCAGCTGGGCCATGCGGCCGACGAGTTCCAGGTCGCGCCGCGAGGGCATACGCGTGCGCTTCAGGTAGGTTGCAAATGTGCCGAGCATGCGTCCATCGGCGCCGGCGATCGGTGTCGACCAGCACGCATGCAGGCCGGCCCGCGCGGCCGCATCGCGGCGATGCTCCCAGAGCGCGTCCTTCGCGATGTCCGGCACGATGATCTGCCGCTGCAGCGCGATAGCCGCCGCGCAGGATCCAAAGCGGATTTCGGCCGGGACATCGTCCATCAGCGCGACATACTCGCGCGGCAGGCTGGGACCCGCGGCGTGAGTCAGGGTCTTCCGGACCGGGTCATACAGCCGGATGCAGCAGATTGCGTCCGGCAACACCCGTTCGACGACTTCGGTGATCGCCGCCAGCGCACCGGCCAGCGGCTCGCTGGACGCGATCTTTTCGAAGGCGCGCCGCTCGCCGAGGCTGATCAGTTCGGCCCGCTTGCGCTCGGTGATGTCGGTGATGCTGGCGCGGATCAGGCTGCCACTGGAGCTGGGCAACCGCACGAAGCGCACTTCGCAGGGAACGACATTGCCTTCGGCGTCGCGGTGCAGCCACTCGAATACCGGGGTGCCGCCCGACAGCGCCTCTTCGAGATAGCCACGGCTGATGCCAAATGACGGCGTGCCGTCCGCCTGCGCCGGCGGGCTCACCGCCTCCGGCCCGACCGACAGGAGCTTTTCGCGCGTCATCTTGAAAAACTCGGCCGCGTTCTCGTTGCAATCGACGAAGCGGCCGGATTCGACATTCAGCACGACGACGGCCTCGGGCGCATTCTCGACCAGCACCCGATACCGCGCCTCGCTGTCCTTCAGCGCGTCTTCCGCCTTGGAACGCTCGGCCATGTCGCGCACGCAGATGATGTAGATGGGGCGCTGCTTGGTCAGCATCTTGCTGACCAGCACTTCCGCCGGCATCAGGTCGCCGCGCTGGTGCTTCGCAACCATCTCGCGGGCCGCCAGGTCGTGGTGCGTGTTCTCCTGGGTAGCGGCCAGGTCATCGAGCGCGCTGCCGATATCGCTTCCGGCAGCGATGTGCGGCAGGAGAATGTCCAGCGTCTGTGCCTGCACTGCGCCCTGGCGGACGCCGAAGAATCGCTCCGCGGTCCGGTTGACGCTCTCGATGCGACCGCGATAGTCGCAGGAAATGATCCCGTCCTTGACGTGATCGAGAATCGCCTGCAACCGGGCGACGCTGTCCCGCTCGACCTGCTCCGTAATGGCGGTCGCCTCGTCCGAGGCGAGGCGCATGACCGTCTCGAGACTGGTGCGTTCGTTCTCGAAGACGTCGTACTGGTGGGTGACGATCGTCAGGAGCTTGCGCAGCCGCATCTTGCCGTCGGTATCGGCGGCCTCCAGCAGCTGGCGCTCCAGCAATGGATGCAGGTCGTCCGCGTGGCGCTCTCGCTCCGGGTCGTGGGGCGGCGCAGGCACGGGCGGCTCGACCGCCCTGGGCGCAAGCACTTTCAGCCGCACGACATTGCCCGGATCTGTCTTCGCCACCATGACCCCGCGCAGGCCTGCGCCGCACTCTTCGAATGCGACGTAATGCAAAGATGCTAGGGGATCGACTTCGGCGTGAACGTGACGCCGTTCGCGGTTCGGCCGGGGCCACTTCGTGACCCATGACGCGATATTCCGGCTGCTTCAGGCCGCGGGCACCGGACTGTCTCCCCAGGACATAAGCGGCCGGATCGGGCACCAGATTGCCCGCTCAGCCCACCCGTTCCGCCCGCTTGCGATCGATTTCGCTGAGGTGGCGCTTGCGCAGCCGGACGTTCCTTGGCGTGACCTCGACCAGCTCGTCGTCGCCGATGTATTCCATCGCCTGTTCAAGCGACATGCGCACCGGTGGTGTCAGCAGCACGTTTTCGTCCTTGCTCTGGGTGCGGATATTGGTCAGCTTCTTGCCTTTCAGCGGATTGACGACCATGTCGCCCTCGCGGCTCGTCTCACCGACGATCTGGCCCTCGTAAACCAGGTCGCCCGGAGCGACAAACAACTTGCCGCGCTCCTGCAGGTTGAAGAGCGCGTAGGCAAGTACCGGGCCGCGGCTGTTGGAGATCATGACGCCGGCAGTGCGCCCGGTGAGCTCCTTCTCGACCACCGGCCCGAAATGGTCGAATACGTGATACATGAGTCCGGTGCCGCTCGTCATCGTGCGGAACTCGGTCAGGAACCCGATCATGCCGCGTGACGGGATCCGGTAATCGAGGCGCACCCGGCCCTTGCCGTCCGGCACCATGTCCACGAGGTCCGCGCCGCGCGCACCCAGCGCGTCCATGACGGCGCCCTGCGCGGTCGCCTCCACGTCCACGGTGAGCTGCTCCCAGGGCTCCACTTTCTGGCCACCCTCTTCTTTCACGACCGCGTGCGGCCGCGAGACCGCCAGTTCGTAACCCTCGCGGCGCATGTTCTCGATCAGGATGCCGAGGTGCAATTCACCGCGGCCGTAGACCACGAAGCGATCCGGGTCGTCCGTCTCTTCGACGCGCAGCGCGACATTTGCCAGCGTTTCGTGCAACAGGCGCTCGCGCAACTGTCGGCTGGTAACGAACTTGCCCTCCTGCCCGAAGAGCGGCGAGGTGTTCGTTTCGAACGTCATGCTGATGGTCGGCTCGTCGACCACCAGCGGCGGCAGGGCTTCGACCGAATCGGGATCGCAGATCGTGTCGGAAATCTTGGGGGCTTCCAGCCCGGAGAACGCGACGATATCGCCCGCACGCGCCTCGTCGGCCTCGACGCGTTCGAGGCCCATGAATCCGAACACCTGCCCGATGCGCTCGTTGCGCACCGCGCCATCGCGATCGATGACGGCGACCGGCATGTTGCGGCGCAGGGTCCCGCGGCGAATGCGCCCGATGCCGATCGAGCCGACATAGCTCGAGTAGTCGAGCTGGCTGACCTGCAACTGCAGCGGGCCTTCGATATCCACGTCCGGCGCCGGACAGCGCGCGATGATGGTCTCGAACAGCGGCGTCATGTCGCTCGCCATCGTCGTCGGCGAGTAGCCCGCGATGCCCTGCAAGGCCGAGGTATAGACGATCGGAAAGTCGAGCTGGCGCTCGCTCGCGCCGAGCCGATCGAACAGGTCGAAGGTCTGGCTCACGACCCAGTCGGGGCGGGCCTCCGGCCGGTCGACCTTGTTGACCACGACGATCGGCGCCAGGCCGTGGACAAAGGCTTTCTGGGTGACGAACCGTGTCTGCGGCATCGGGCCATCGACGGCGTCCACCAGCAGCAGCACGCAGTCCACCATTGACAGCACGCGCTCGACTTCGCCGCCGAAATCCGCGTGTCCCGGAGTGTCCACGATGTTGATGCGGTATTCGTGCCACTGGATCGCCGTGTTCTTGGCGAGGATCGTGATCCCCCGCTCGCGCTCGAGTGCGTTGGAATCCATCACCCGATCGGTCAGCGGTTTGCGCGCGTCGAGCGTGCCCGACTGGCGCAGCAGCTTGTCCACGAGCGTCGTCTTGCCGTGGTCAACGTGCGCGATAATCGCAATGTTGCGCAGGTTCTGGATCACTGATCGCTTCCGCAAGACAAAAAAATGGCCGCGGATTGTACCTTAAAAGGGGACGCAACCCTTTAAAGGGTTGCGTCCCCTTTAAG
>JBATEA010000357.1:0-2336 GCA_049663745.1 Steroidobacteraceae bacterium
GCCGGTGGTCGTGCGCCTGTCCGATTTCAAGTCGAATGAATACGCCAACCTGCTCGGCGGACTGGCCTACGAGCCGCACGAAGAGAATCCGATGCTCGGCTTTCGCGGTGCCTCGCGCTACACGGACCCGGCATTCAGGCCCTGCTTCGAACTCGAGTGCCGGGCGCTGGCGCGCGTGCGCGACGACATGGGTCTCGTCAACGTGCAGGTCATGGTGCCTTTCGTGCGCACGGTGGACGAAGGCAAGCGTGTCGTAGAGCTCCTGGCGATCAACGGGCTACGGCGCGGCGAGAACGGCCTGAAAGTCATCATGATGTGCGAACTGCCGACCAATGCGCTGCTCGCGGCGCAGTACCTGGAGCACTTCGACGGCATGTCGATCGGCTCCAACGACATGACGCAGTTGACTCTGGGTATCGACCGTGACTCGGGCGTCATCGCGGGGCTGTTCGACGAGCGCGATCCCGCGGTCAAGGCGCTGCTGTCGATGGCGATCCGGGCCTGCCGGGATGCGGGCAAGTACATCGGCATCTGCGGCCAGGGCCCGTCGGATCATCCGGACCTTGCCCGGTGGCTCGTTGACCAGGGAATCGACTCGCTCTCGCTGAATCCCGACACAGTTGTCGAGACGTGGCTGTTCCTGGCGAACGGCGGGAAGGCGAAAAAGGCTTGATCGCTGGGCGCCCGGCGCTCCCTCGCTCGCTCAGCCGATCTCTATTCGCTCGCTCGGGACCCCGGCCGCCCAGCTAAGAAGCTTCGAGGCCTGCGCGCGCCGATTCCCAGTTGCGCCCATCGTATGGGCGGATCTGCATTGATGTAATTCCAGAGGGATCGAGACAGCGGGCGTTGACGCTGTAGCCGTCGGGATGCGAGCGCGGAACATAGAAGGACTTTATGCCGCAGCGGCGGCAGAAGAGATGGCGTGCGGTGCCGGAGCCGAAGCGATAGTCGACGAGCGCAGCTTCGTCAGTCAGCAGGCGGAAATCCGCGGCAGGTACGATCAGGTGCAAGTAGGCGCTCATCGTGCACATCGAGCAGTTGCAGTCCAGAAGCTCCAGGTCGGACGGCGCCCGCACTTCGAATTTCACGTCGCCGCAGTGGCATCCGCCGCGGTGCCAGTGGGCCGGCTCCCCGCTCATTGGCCTTTGGCGCCCGGTGCGTTCCATGGCGCGGCCAGCAGCCGCTGGCGGTAATGCCGGAGCTCGCCGATGGACTCATGCACGTCCGCGAGTGCGGTATGCCTGGATTCCTTCGCGACGCCGGCGAGCACTTCCGGCGCCCAGCGCCGCGCAAGTTCCTTGAGCGTGCTGACATCGATGTTGCGGTAGTGGAAGAAGCGCTCGAGCTCCGGCATCCAGCGCGCGAGAAAACGACGATCCTGGCACACGCCGCTGCCGCACATCGGCGACTGGCCGGCATCCACGTGCTGCGCCAGGAATGCGAGTGTCGCGCGCTCGGCCGCCGCGTCATCGTGCCGGCTCGCGCGCACCCGGCCGACCAGCCCGGAGGCGCCGTGCGTGCGCGTATTCCAGGTGTCCATCGCCGACAGTGCCGACTCGGCCTGGCGAACGGCGATCACCGGCCCCTCCTCCAGCACCTCGAGGTCGGCATTGGTGACGACCGTCGCTATCTCGATGATGCGGTCCGTCTCCGGCGCCAGCCCGGTCATTTCAAGGTCGATCCAGATCAGGCAATCCGCTCGGGCCATGTTGCCGCTGATCTTAGCAGAGGCTAGAGTCCGAGCCTGCCGCACGCCATGCATCCCTTCACGGTCCTGTTCGTTACCCTGCTCGTCGCCGGTCTCGTGCTTCGGCTTTGGCTGCTCGGCCGGCAGATACGGGCCGTCGGTGCCGCGCGTGATCGGGTTCCCGCTGCATTCACAGATTCGATCTCCGCTGCGCAGCATGCGAAAGCCGCCGACTACACGATCGCTCTTGCGGGATTCTCCAGGCTGCACGCCGTCTTCGACGCCGGCCTGTTGTTGGCCTTCACGATCGGCGGCGGCATCGCGCGGATCGACGCCGCCATCGCCGCAGGTGGCCTGCCGCCGCTCGCGCGCGGCGTCGCCGTGATCGCCTCGGTGGCGCTGCTGTTCACCGTTCTCGATCTCCCGTTCGGCCTGTGGCGGACGTTCCGGATCGAGGCGCGATTCGGATTCAACCGCGCGACACCTGCCCTCTTCGCGGTCGATCACCTCAAGAGTCTCGCGATCGCTGCAGCGCTGCTGGGCCCGCTGGTTGCATCCCTGCTCTGGCTGTTCGGGCGCGCCGGCGACACGTGGTGGCTTTGGGCCTGGTCGGCCTGGGCGGCGTTCTCGCTGCTGATGACCTGGGCCT
>JBATEA010000358.1:0-10741 GCA_049663745.1 Steroidobacteraceae bacterium
GGTCAGTCCGCTGTACTTCGTCGGCCTCGATGGTCGTTCGCGAATCGGGTTTGCCGAAGACAAGGCCGGGCGCGTAATTGCGCTCAGTGCCGGCTCATGGAAGGTGCTGGAGCGCATCGACTGACCAGGGCTGCGTTACTGACTGGCAGGGCGCGCGCGGATCGCCGGGATGACCTGCCCGCCGATCAGCTGCTCGCCCCAGCGGCTCCAGATCCCGCCCTGCGTGTAATTCCCGCCGGTGAAGACGACTGCCAGCTGGAATTCCGGCACCACGATCAGGAGCTGGCCGCCGTTTCCGGACGCCACATACGTGTCGATCACGCGGCTGCCTGCGTGCAGCTTGCCGAGGTGCCAGGCGTAAGCGTCGTCTGCTTCCCCGTAATAATTGCCGAAGTCCTCGGCGCTGTACCCGGTGGTTTCCGGCGAGACATGAATGCGTGGCGCGGTGGACTCTTTCACCCAGGCTGTGTCCACGATGCGCTTGCCGTTCCACACGCCGCCGTTGAGATAGGCCTGGCCGAGTTTCAGGAAATCCCGCGGCCGCAGGAACGCGCCACCGCCCAGATAGCCCTCGTCGTTCGGCATCAGGTTCCAGTGGTATTCGCCGAACTGCAGCGGGCGCGCGATGCGCTGCTCGAACAGTTCCGGCAGCGAGGTTTCTGTCGCGACGGTCAGTGCGCCGCCCACCAGGTTGATGTTGGCCGAGCAATACGCGTAGCGCGCGCCGGGATTGAAGGCCATCGGCAGGTCGAGCGTGTACTTCCACCAGTCGGGCTGCGCGCGCTGAGCCTGCATCGCGCCTTCATTTCCGGGCGATGCGTCGTCGTTATCGTTGCAGGCGAGCCCTGCGGAATGCGTCAACAAATGCGCGAGCGTGATCTCGGCCTTGCGCGGATCGGGGTTCGCGAATGGTCCCTTGGCGGCCATCAAATCGACAATCTTCGCCTCCGGCTTGATGTCTGCGCCGCCGCGCATGGCTGCGCCAAGCAGGACCGAGGAAAATGTCTTGCCGGCGGAACGCAGGTCATGCGTCTGATCGGCATCGAAGCCGAAAAAATATTCTTCCAGCACGAGCTTGCCGCGGTACGCCACGAGCATCGAATGAATCAAGGATGGCCGGCGTTCGGCCGGGTCGGCATCGATCAGGCCCTGCACCATTTTTGTCAGGGCCGTTTCGTCGAGACCGACTTCACCGGCGCTGGCGGTGGACCAGCCGTCGCCGGTCGGGGCCGGCGGTTCGTAGGCGTAGGGCGCCAGGTAGCGTGGGCGCGGGAAGTAGCCTGCCGGCTTCTCATCGCTTGCGCGCTCGAGTTCGATGTCGGTGCCGAGGTCTTCCCACCGCATGTGCAGGCGGTCGGTCGACGGCAGATATTTGGCTTCGAGACTGACCGCATCCGGCGCAAGTTCGGCGCCCGCGGTGAATCGGACGGAATCGCCTTCCCGGGTCACGCGGTACTGCATGGCCGGGCCGTGCGAGTTCTGTTCGGGATTGCGGAACGCGCCGATCAGCGCGCCCGCCTGGTTGCGGAAGATCTCGAGATAGAGCGTGAACGGATCGTCGAGCGGCCGCACCGTGCCGCGCCAGCCATTCTTGCCCGCGGGCGCGAGGACCATCGGGGTGGCATACGCCTGGCTCGAACCGCCGGGATAGCGCGGATCCGTCGTAATGCCGGGACGGATCCAGAACCCGCGGATCGCACCTTCAACCTCGAGCGCGCCGCGGAATCGGCCGCGATCGCCCGGAAACGCAAACCGGATGTTCCTGGCTTCCGATTGGAATGACACTTCCGAGTCGGCAAGCTGTGCCCGCCATCCGCCGTTCTGGCGAGTGATCGTCAGCAGACCGCGCAGTGGCGAGCCGTAGGAAGTCTGGTAGGACCAGACGCCGACCAGCGAATCGTCTTGCGGCGGCGGGGCGGGGGGAACTTCCTGGGCGTATGCGCAGATGACCAGGAACAACAACGGGCCTGCCAAAGCCGCGCGCGCGATGTTGAAGCGTGCGAAGTTCATGACCCAGCGCGCCATCCAGGTGGAGCAGTCCCCTTCCGACCGAGCCGCCGGCGACTTATGGGCCGGAAACTCCGCCCGCAGCCTCGCTCATCGTCGCCTGCAAGAGGATGCCTTTCCATGTGAGCTCGAGGCCATTGCGCCTGCCTTTCGGCACGAGCTTCAACCCTTCCGGCGAGATGGTCAGCATGTAGGGCGCGTCGTTCACGACGATTTCGCGCTTTAACGGTTTTTCGAGCTTTGTTGCCATGGAACCCTCGTTGTGCCTGATAACGCTAAGTATGCGCAGTTCCGGTCTCGAGCGAAACCCGGAACCCCGGAACTGAAACGGGGTCAAAATCAGGGCCTTCTGTAAGCGGGAAGGAATCCGCCATGAATACCAACGTCTTTCGTCATGTATTAGTGGCTGCCATCGCGGGCGTCGTGCTGGTCGCGGCTGGCTGCGCATCCGGTCCGCGGGTGCGGGCGGAGCGCGACAAGACCGTCGATTTCTCCCAGTATCACACCTTTGGCTTCGCCAGCCCGCTCGGCACGGACCGGGAGGGATACCAGACCATCGTGTCGCAATACCTCAAGTCCGCCACCCAGCGCGAGCTCGAGGCTCGCGGCCTGCGGCTGGTCGAGGATTCCCCCCAGTTGCTCGTGAATTTCAGCGGCCGGTTGAACGACAAGCTGCTGGCAACGCCCTCGACCGGAGTGTTGGTTGGCGTCGGGGCCGGACACGGCTATTACGGGTATCGAACGGGCTTCTATACGACGTGGCCGCTGTACCCGATGGCAACCCGCGTCGACACTTACACCGAAGGAACATTGAATATCGACCTGATCGATGCGGCGCGCAAACAGATGGTCTGGGAAGGCGTGGCAGTTGGCCGTGTCACCGACAAGACGATGGATAATCTCAAGCCGAAGATCGACGAGGCCGTCACCGCCATCTTCTCGAAGTATCCGGAGGCCAGGCGCGTCGAATATTAGCGAAACTGAATAACGGCGTGGCCGCCGGATTGCATGCGCCCACTTTGGCATGGGCGGAGAAGGCCTGCTCCCAGCGCGGCGTTCCGGGATAGCGACCGTCCAGCCACCAGATGGACCACTGCCGCGATTGCGGGTTGTACGAGCGCATTGCTCCCGGTCGAAGGTGCATTACCTCGTCGGTATCGGCAAACATTCCATGACTTCGACCGAGTCGCCGGGGAAGATCATGAAGTGCGGGTGATTCTCGAACATTTTTGCAGCCGCTTCGTGCGATTCGGCCTCGACAACCGTATATGCCGCGATCTCATTCCGGGTGTCCGAGATGCCTTGGGCAGTGATGCGCTTGGTCTTTCCAAGAGGCGATCCCTGGTCAACGATGACTTTCTCGTTGGCAGTCGCCCACTTTCCCCACGCTTCCATGCCAGCCGCTTCCAGCTTCTTGCGCTTGTCTTCAGATATTTCCTTCCACTTGGATATTGCGGACGCGGAACCGAGGTATACAGCCAGGAATTTCTTCATGAATAGCTCCAAGACAAAAATCATCACGGCGCAGGTGCGAACTGCGGACCATCCAAAAGTCTAAATGCGGGATGGGGATCGGTCCGTAGGTTAACCGGTCTTCAGGAGATAGGCCGAGTCCTAACGCGCCGGTCCGGCGGCACATGAACAGCTTTGATTACGCCCGCATCGAGATTGATCTGCGCGGTCGCGGTCTTCCACGAACCGGTTGCGCGCGCGAGGGCGGCATCGCCTGCAGCGATGCCTTGACGTACTGCTCGTTGAGGCGAAGCAGTACTTGTTCGCCCGACATGGACGCGCCTATTTCGGAATCGGCAGGATCATCGACACCCGCTTCCGGTAATCCTCATACGCCTGCCCGTGGAAGCGCACCATGTCGCGCTCCTCGAACTGCAGGGCAATGAGGATATAGCCGGTCGTCGCAACCGCGAACAGCAGATGGCCGACCGTCATGTCGGGCGTCGACCAGAACGCGATCAGGAATCCCAGCATGATCGGGTGGCGAACGATCTTGTAGAGGAACGGCGTCCTGAATCCGGATTCCGTGTACGGCTGCTGGCGCATGTAAAGATAGACCTGGCGCAGGCCGAACAGGTCGAAGTGGTTGATCAGGAATGTGCCGACCAGCACGGTCAGCCAGCCGAGTGCGGAGAGCACCCACAGCACATTGCGGCCAAGGGCGTTTTCCACCATCCAGATCACGTCCGTCATCGGCCGCCATTGCCAGAACAGCAGCACGAGCGCGAGGCTCGCAAGCAGCACATAGGTGCTGCGCTCGATCGGCCGCGGCACGATCTTGGTCCACCATTTCTTGAAACCCGGACGCGCCATCACGGTGTGCTGGATGGCGAATATGCCGAGCAGCAGGGCGTTGATCAGCAGCGCCTCGCCGAATGGCCCCGGCACACCGGTGTCGATGGACTTGGGCACCACGACGTTGCCCACGAAGCCGATGGCGTACAGGAAAGTGCCTAGAAAGAGTACGTAACAGACGACGCCGTACAGGACGGCAAGTAGGCGGCCCATGACTATCCCCCCTTGTCATGAATCGATCCGGGGGAAGAGAGTAGTCCTCATCGGACCGCGGGGCAAAGCCCCCCGGATTCAGGTGTGGTCTCGGCCCGGGTCAGCCGTCGTAGGCTCGCTGCATGGCCGCGATATCCGGTTTTTTCATCTGCATCATCGCCGCGAAGGCGCGCTGGGATTTCGGCGAGGTCGGGTCGCCGAGCAGCTTCGGCACGATATCCGGCACGACCTGCCACGAAAGGCCGAACCTGTCTTTCAGCCAGCCGCATTGCTGCGCCTTGGGGTCCCCGCCGGCGGTGAGCTTCTCCCAGTAGTAGTCCACTTCCTTCTGGTCCTTGCAGGAAATCTGCAACGAGACGGCTTCGTTGAACTTGAAGTGCGGCCCGCCGTTCAGCGCAGTAAATGCCTGGCCGTCGAGCTCGAACACGACGATCATGACGGAACCTGGCGGCCGGCCGTGCTGTTCCTTGCCGGCCTCGCCGTAGCGACCGATGTCCGTGATCCGCGAATTCCTGAAGATGCCGGTGTAGAAGTTCGCCGCGTCCTCGGCCTGGGAGTCGAACCAGAGGCAGGGCGTGATGCGTGGGGTGGATGACACAGCTTGCTCCTTGTCTACCCTGGCCAAATTGGCCTGGTTTGACCCTTAGTCGTATGGCGTCGCCCCAAATCGACGCGAATGGGGCTGATTATTCCTGGCTGCCCGCTTTTCCGAGTTGGCACTCGTAATCGGCGGCATCGAAATGGCCGAGCGAAGCGGCCACCAGGCCGTCCGCGCCGATGGTCCATTCCTCATAACCGCTGATGCGAACCTTGTTGCCGGTGCCGCCAGGCCCGGTATTCGTGCCGGTCAAGGTCCAGCGATAGATGTATCCGTCGCCCCGGCGCTCGAGCGCGTCCATTTGGACCACCATGTCCGGGAAGGCGCTCATGAACCCGCGCGCTGCTTCGGTAATTGCCGCCCGGCCGGCGCACGGCGCGCCGTCATTGATCTTGAGCGAACCGTTTTCGGCGAAGAATGCGGCGACACTCGTCGGGTCCTGACTGCACCAGGCGGCTGTGTAGCGGGTGGCGAAGGATTTCATGTCACGTGCTCCGGCGGGTGTCGTGAAGCGCGTCGAATGCGGCACTGCCTTGATCGGTCAGGGCACCATCACCCATTCGGATTGACCCGAGGAATGGTCTCCGGTCAGCCACTGCCAGTCCATGTGCATGTGCAATTTCCTGTCTTCGCCACGAGTGAACCTGGCATGCGCCTTTCCGGCTTTCACTTCGCCGCGGATGGTCGCGCTGAGATAGAGGAGTTCCATCTCAGACTCGCTGACGCGCTTACCGAGGACATGCCCCGTGATGATCGTGCCTCCCTTGTATTCGGCCGCCACGACGCCCTTGTCCGAAGTGAAATGCATCTTCGTGTCGGTGTTCATGCTTCCGTGGGCCGAATTGGAAACGGCGCGAAAGGTCTTCCCCTTGAGGTTCATCGATTACGCTCCATTCTGCTTGTCATGCACGCGACTTGAAGAACTGGACGTCCCTTTCATGTTGAACCGCCGCGGCGCGGGTCTTGAATGTTCCCAGGTTCCTCCGCTTTCCGGTCTTCGGATTCTTGTGCCGGGAGTACAGCCGATACTGGCCTGACTTGAGTTTTCGGATCATCGCTCAACAACCGGCGCGGCGATCAGGGAGCAGTTTTGAAGCGCGCATAAAAACGGCGGCAAGGGGCTGGTTTTTAACGGAATCCGCTGGAATCGGCGCCTGCATGGGGCTTGCTGGAGACCTTGCCTTGGTCGAGAGCAGTGTAATGCAAAGAATCAGGGGCCAGCCATGCGCAGGAACATAATTCGCCTCCGGTACAATCGCGCCGATGTCCTTATCCATCGTCATTCTGGCTGCCGGCCAGGGCAAGCGCATGGGGAGCGACCTGCCCAAGGTCCTGCAACCGCTCGCCGGCCGGCCGCTGCTGGCCCATGTCATCGATTCAGCGCGCGCGCTCAAGCCCGCAGCGATCCATGTGGTCTATGGCCACGGCGGCGAGCGTGTACGCGAGGCGATCGCGGACGGTGGAATTCACTGGGTGCTGCAGGCCGAGCAGCAGGGCACCGGGCATGCGGTGTTGCAGGCCATGCCGGCGATCCCGGACGATCACGTCGTGCTCGTGCTGTACGGCGACGTGCCGCTCGTGCGCGCCGCGACGCTTTCCGACCTCGCTGGCCGCGCCGGCGCGGCGACGCTAGCCGTCCTGACCGCGGTGTTGCCGGATCCGGCGGGCTACGGCCGGGTGATCCGCGACACGACCGGCCGCGTGGCGCGCATCGTCGAGCACAAGGATGCGAATCACAAGGAACTCGCGATTGCCGAGGTCAATACGGGCCTCATGGCCGCGCCGGCGGGCCGGCTGCGGCGCTGGCTGTCGGCGCTCAGGCGCGACAACACCCAGGGCGAGTACTATCTGCCGGATTGCATCGTAGCCGCCGTGCGGGACGGAGTTGCTGTCGAGGCTGTCATCGCGGCGTCGGCCACGGAGGTGTTGGGCGTGAACGACAAGCTGCAGCTCGCGGAAGTCGAGGCGGCGCGCCGGCGCGATCGTGCGGTCGAACTGATGCACGCCGGCGTGACGATCGTCGATCCCGCTCGGGTGGACATCCGCGGTGAGGTTCATTGCGGCCGCGACGTCGTGCTCGAGATCAACGTGATCCTCGAGGGCAAAGTGCGGCTCGGTGACCGCGCGCGCATCGGTCCGGGCAGTCTGCTCCGCGATTGCGAGATCGGCGCCGACACGGAGGTCCGTGCCAACTGCGTAATCGAGGGCGCGATCACGGGAGCACGCTGTGTGATCGGTCCGTTCGCCAGACTGCGACCCGGCACCAGGTTGGCCGACGAGGTGCACGTCGGAAACTTCGTCGAAGTGAAGAACACGGAACTCGGCCCCGGCAGCAAGGCGAACCACCTGACCTACCTGGGCGATACGACGATCGGCGCCAGGGTCAATGTCGGCGCCGGCACCGTGACCTGCAATTACGATGGCGTCGACAAGCACCGGACCACCATCGAGGACGGCGCTTTCATCGGCTCGGGAACGATGCTGGTGGCGCCCGTGTCGGTAGGGAAGGACGCGACCATCGGGGCCGGCTCGACGATCACGAAACCGGCGCCGGCCGGAAAGTTGACACTGGAGCGGAGCCGGCAGCAGACTCTGGCTGGCTGGAAACGCCCGGCGAAAAAACCCGGTTAGCCACTGCGGGATGACACCCGAGGACCAGGCACCGACCGATTCCGAGATCACGCTGGAAGTGCGCGAAGGCTATCTATATGCCCGCCTCGTGCCCGGATTCGAGATCAATCCCGAACGCATGAACCGATTGTGGAAGGCAGTCGGAGATGCCTGCGTACGCCACAGCATGCGGCGTGTGCTGACCGAGGGCACCGTGTCAGGGCGGCGCATGACGACGATGGACTCCTTCGAGAACGCCGCCGCAGCAGCGCGTCTCGTGCCGGGGCTCGCAATGGCCTGTTTCGTGCAGGGGCACGTGCCCGACGAGCAGACCGAGTTCTTCAAGATCGCCGCGATGAATCGTGGCGTGCGCGTCGAGTTCTTCAGCAACCGCGACGAGGCGCTGCGCTGGCTCGGGGTTCGCCAGTCGAAAGCCTGAGCCGTCCGTGCAGCATGCCGGATTCTGTGAAATGGCCCTCCGCTACGATGACACCGCTTTGGACTAGAATGGCACGATGTGCGGAATCGTCGGAGCGGTCGCCGGGCGCGATGTCGTCCCCATCCTGATCGAAGGCCTGAGAAGGCTCGAATACCGCGGTTACGACTCGGCCGGCGTCGCGGTGCTGAATGGCGGCACCGAGGTCTCGCGGCTGCGCGCCGTCGGCAAGGTCGCGAAGCTGACCGAGGCGCTGGCGGCGAAGCCGACCTCCGGCCATCTCGGCATCGCGCACACGCGCTGGGCCACTCACGGCGTGCCGAACGAGCGGAATGCGCATCCGCACATCTCGCGCGACGGCATCGCGATCGTCCACAACGGCATCATCGAGAATCACGAAGAACTGCGTGAGGACCTGACACGCCTCGGCTACGAATTCGCCTCCGAAACAGACACCGAGGTCATCGCCCACCGCATTCATCATCACCTCGGCAGCCAGAAGGACCTGTTTGGCGCCGTACGCAGGACGGTCGCCGAATTGCACGGGGCCTATTCGCTCGCAGTCATGTGGGGATCGGATCCGGACTGTATCGTGCTGGCGCGCGCCGGTTGCCCGGCGGTCATCGGCATCGGCGAGGACGAGAATTTCGTCGCCTCGGACGTCGCGGCACTGCTTCCGGTCACGCGCCGCTTCATCATCCTCGAAGAGGGCGACGTCGCCTGCATCCGCCGCCGCAGCATCAAGATCGTCGATTCGTCCGGCTGCGCCGTCGAGCGCCGCGAGTACGAATCCGAGCTGTCGGCCGACGCCGCCGAGCGCGGCGACTACCCGCATTACATGCTGAAAGAGATCCACGAGCAGCCGCGCGCCGTGGCGGAAACGCTGTCTGAGCGTGTCGCGGGAGGCCGGCTGCTTGCCCAGGCATTCGGGCCGGCCGCAATGGAGGCCTTCAAGCGCACGGCATCGGTGCACATCGTCGCCTGCGGCACGAGCTATCACGCGGGCGTCGTCGCCGGCTATTTCATCGAGCAGATCTGCCGTGTGCCCTGCCGCGTCGAGATCGCGAGCGAATTCCGCTACCGCGAGC
Source organism: Steroidobacteraceae bacterium (assembly GCA_049663745.1). Classification (GTDB taxonomy): domain Bacteria; phylum Pseudomonadota; class Gammaproteobacteria; order Steroidobacterales; family Steroidobacteraceae; genus SCUD01. The sequence goes on from JBATEA010000358.1 coordinate 9,260, forward strand.
CGGTCGTTCCGCACAATTCGCTGTTCGTGTCGATCTCCCAGTCCGGTGAGACGGCCGATACGCTCGCGGCATTGCGGCTCGCGCGCAAGGCCGGGTTCTTGTCCACGCTCGCGATCTGCAACGTGCCGGAGAGTTCGCTGGTCCGCGAATCGGAGCTCGTGCTGCTGACGCGCGCGGGCCCGGAGATCGGCGTGGCCTCGACCAAGGCCTTCACGACGCAGCTCGCAGCGCTCGGCATGCTGGTGATCGCGATCGCCAAGCACCATGGTCTCGAGCCGGAACGCGAGAAGAGCCTGGTCCACAAGCTGCTGGAACTCCCGCACATGATCGAGCAGACGCTGGCGCTCGAGCCGGTGATTGCGAAGCTCGCGCAACAGATCGCCGGGAAGAACCATGCGCTGTTCCTCGGCCGCGGCCCAATGTTCCCGATTGCGATGGAAGGCGCGCTGAAGCTGAAGGAAATCTCCTATATCCACGCGGAGGCGTACGCGGCCGGGGAGCTGAAGCATGGCCCGCTCGCGCTGGTGGACGCGGACATGCCCGTCATCGCGGTGGCTCCCAACAACGACCTGCTCGAGAAGGTGAAGTCGAACCTCCAGGAAGTCCGCGCGCGGGGCGGCATGCTCTACGTGTTCGCGGACCCGGAATCGGGCTTCGAGCCGTCCGACGGGGTGCAGGTGTTCACGATGCCGCGCCATGTCAGCTACTTCCAGGCGCCGGTGGTCTACACGATCCCGATGCAGCTCCTGGCGTATCACACGGCCGTGCTGAAAGGCACCGACGTGGACCAGCCGCGCAATCTCGCCAAGAGCGTCACCGTCGAATAACAGCCGGTGAAATTCGACGCCGGGTTCTATCGACGCTACTACCGCGACCCGGAGACACGCGTCGCCTCGCGCGAAGACGCGCTGCGGCTCGGGCGCTTTATCTGCGCATTCACTTCCTACCTCGGATTCAGCGTGCGGCGTGTGCTGGATGCGGGCTGCGGCCTGGGCCACATGCAAAAGGCGGTGCGTGAGTACTTCCCGCGCGCCCGCTACGTCGGGCTGGACCCCAGCGAGTACCTGGCCAGGCGCCATGGCTGGGTCCGGGCGGGCATCGCGGAGTACGCGCCGCGGGCGCCATTCGATCTCGTCATCTGCCATGACGTGCTGCAGTACCTGCCCGACCGGGAAGCCGCGCGGGCGCTCAGGAACCTCTCCCGGCTGTGCCAGGGGGCCCTGTATTTCAGCGTGTTGACCGCGGAGGACTGGCGGCGCAATGCTGACCGCGGGCGCACCGATTCCGGCGTCTGGCTACGGCCAGCCGCCTGGTACCGCAGCCGCCTGGGGCGCCAATTCCGCCCCCTGGGCACCGGAATGCTGGCGCGGCGCGGGTTTGCGCCGCTCCTGTGGGAGCTGGAACGGCCCTGGCCGTAGCGGATCCCCCGGCAGGGCGAATTGATCTAGAATCAATGAGAACAACCCACCGGGAGTGATCGAT
>JBATEA010000359.1:0-8452 GCA_049663745.1 Steroidobacteraceae bacterium
GGGCCGGATTCAGTTCGAAAATGGAGAATACCAGCGCCACCGCGGTCAGTGCCTTTTCACCACCGGAAAGCTGGCTGATGGTGCTGTTCCGCTTGCCCGGCGGTCGTGCCATGACAGCGACCCCCGCCGTCAGCAGGTCGTCGCCAACAAGCTCGAGGTAGGCCGCGCCGCCGCCGAACAGGCGCGGGAATTTCTCCTTGAGGCCGTTGTTGATCCTGTCGAACGTGTCCTGGAACCGCGCGCGGGTCTCGCGATCGATCCTTCGTATGGCCTGCTCCAGCGTATTGAGTGCATCAGAAAGGTCCGTGAACTGCCGATCGAGGTACTCTTTGCGTTCAGACTGTTCCTTGAGCTCGTCAATGGACGCCAGGTTGACGGCGCCCAGGCGTTCGATCCTTTCATTGGTCTCGGCCAGTTGCTGGTCCCAGTCCGGGACCGTCGCCTCAGGCGGCAGCGCAGCGGTGACTGATGCAAAGTCGAAGTGCGTCGTCGCGAATTGCTCCATCAACGACTCGCGCCGCACGCGCGCCTCCTGCATGCCGAGGCTGATCTCGGCAAGCGCCGCGCGCGCAGATTCGACCCGACCTTCGGATCCCTGGCGCTTCGCATCCAGTTCCCGGACCTGTGCGTCCGCCTCTTCGACTTGCCGCCGCGACCCGGCCAGATCCTGTTCGACGACGAGGCGCTGCTCCAGGTACTGCTGCAGCTTGCGTTCAAGGTCGGCGAGCGGCGCTTCGCCCTCCACGAGCTGACGTTCGAGGTCCGAGCGGCGGGTCGCCAGCTGGCGCGCCTGCTCGCTGGCGCGATCGAGGCTCGTTTGCAGGGTTGCCAGGGTCGAGCGCTGTGACTCGAAGCGGATTTCCACCTGCTGCGCAGCCGCGATATCCGTCGAACTGCGATCTCGCGCCGACGCCAGCCGCGCACGAAGACTGTCGCGCTCGCCTTCCAGTTCCGGACGGCGATCTTGCAGCGAGTTCATCAGTTCCAGGCCTGTCTCCAACCGTTGCCGGGCCTCACGGATCTCCTTCTCGTCGCGGGCAATCTCGGCATCGGTCTGGTCCAGCTCCCCGCTGACCCGTGCAAGCCTTTCGCTGAATTGCTGGGTACGCGAGCGAATCGCTTCGAGCGCCCCGCGCACGTTGACCAGGTCGTGGTGCAGGCGGTTGACAGCGCCATGCAAGTCATCGCGGCTCGCGTCGAGTTCGGCAATCCGGGACCTGGCCGCAGCCAGCACCCGATCGAGCTCGTGGACGCGGGATTCCCCGGCGGCAACGACGGATTGCAGCCTGCGGATGTCCTGCTCGCGGGCGATGACCCCGGCGTGCTCGGATTCATGACGCGACACTCGCAGCCAGTCCCGGCCGAACCACAGGCCATCGCGGGTGATCACCGATTGCCCGGGTCTCAGCGACTGGCGCCGCGCGAGCGCTTCGCGCAATGTCTCCACCCCGATGACTCCGTCGAGCAGCCCGGCCACGACCGCCGGCCCCGAAACCCTGGCCAACAAGGAATCAGTGGCCGGCCTGGTTGCAGAATTGGGCGCAGATTCCGCGAGCGTGACGCGCCCGGAATCGAGCTTGCCGAGGTGCTCCGCGAACGACTCGATCCCTTCGGCGCAAACCGCCTCCAGATAACTGCCGAGGGCCGTTTCGACAGCCCGTTCCCAGCCCGGAGAAACCGTGAGCAACTGGGCCAGCCGTGAATGGCGTTCGAGCTTCCGGGCTGCCAGCCATTCGATCGCGCGCCCCTGCGCCTGGCCGAGTGCAGCCTTCTGGACGGCTTCCACAGCCACCAGTTCGCCACGCGTCACCTGCAACTCCGCACGTGCAGCATCCAGGGCCGTCGCCGCGCTGCGTTCGGATTCGCGTTCGGACTGCAGTTGGCCGAGCGTCTCGTCAAGTTCGCGCTGTGCAGCCGCACCGCGCTCCCGCGCCTGCTTTTCCGCCGTCGCAAATTCCTCCGGCCGGGCACCGGAAACCATCTTTTCCAGCTGCCCGCGCTCCTGCACAAGTCGCTCGCGTTGCGCCAGGAGCCGTGCGAGCCCGGCTTCGATCTGCTCGATGCGGGCCTTCTCGACCAACGTGCTCTGGGATGCATCGGCGGACTCGCGGCTGAATGTTTCCCAGCGTTGCTGCCAGTCCGTCATGCCGGACTCGGCCCCCGCCAGTGCGGCCCGTGCCGCAGCTTCATTGGCCCGCGCGGCATGCAACTCGGGCTCCGCGCGTGCGACCGAGGCCGCGAGCTCGCCCAGCTGCTCCTCATCGCGGATGACGAGGGACTGCGACTCCCGATGATCGTGCATCACCCGTTCCAGGTCGCTGCGTTGCCGCTGTCGCAACTCACGTGCATGCAGCAGCGACTGCTCGGTACGAGTGGCATCCGCGCCGGCCTGGTAGTAGCGGCCCTGCACGACATTGAGCGCATCCGAACATTCCGCATGTGCGGCGCGCGCCTTCTCGACCGCCGCCTCGGCCGCGCGTAACTCGGCGAGCGCCGCCTGCGTCGCGGTCTCGCGTTCGGAAGCGAGCGCGTGTCGCGCCGCGATGTCCCCGTCCAGGTCGCGGATCCTGAGTGCAAACAGTTCCGCGTGCAATTGCCGCTGCCGATTCGTCTGTTCCTGGTAGCGGCGCGCAATTCCGGCCTGACGCTGCAGGTGACGGATCTGCTTGTCCACTTCTTCGCGCAGGTCGTTCAGTCGCTCCAGATTCTCGCGCGTGTTAGAAATTCGATTCTCGGTCTCGCGCCTGCGATCCTTGTAGCGCGAAATACCGGCAGCTTCCTCGACGAAAGCCCGCATGTCTTCAGCGCGCGCCTCGATGAGCCGCGAGATCATGCCCTGCTCGATGATGGCGTAGCTGCGCGACCCTAGCCCGGTGCCCAGAAACAGGTGCGTGATGTCCTTGCGGCGGCATTTCGAGCCGTTGATTAAATAGGTCGAATTGCCGTCGCGCGAAACGACCCGCTTCAGCGAGACTTCCGCAAAGCCCGCGTAAGGCCCGGCGATCTTGCCGTCGCCATTGTCGAAGACCAGCTCGACGGAACCGCTGCCAACCGGCTTGCGGCCGCGGGACCCGTTGAAGATCACGTCGGTCATCGAGTCGCCGCGCAGGTGCTTTGCAGAAATCTCGCCCATCACCCAGCGGACCGCGTCAATGATGTTCGACTTTCCGCAACCGTTCGGCCCCACGACCCCGGTCAGATTGCGCGGAAATGTCACGACAGTCGGATCGACGAAGGACTTGAATCCGGCGAGTTTGATCCTGGCAAGACGCATTTCAGCTAGTGTAGATTAACCGCCCGCGATTGAGTACGACCGGGGAACGACCCGCATGAACGCAAAGTCGCCATCTGGAGACATCGAGACCTTCCAGAATCCCAGTCCGGGCCGCGACTATACGATTCGCATGCAGATTCCCGAGTTCACTTGCCTGTGTCCCCGCACGGGCCAGCCGGATTTCGCGACTTTGGAGCTGGAATACGTCCCGGATGCACTGTGCGTCGAACTGAAGTCCCTGAAGCTCTATATCTGGTCATTCCGGGATCGCGGTGCATTTCACGAAGCGGTGACCAACGAGATCGTGGATCGCCTGGTAAGCACTCTCGACCCCAGATTCCTGCGTCTGACGGCCCGATTCAACGTGCGCGGCGGCATCTACACCACGATCGTGGCTGAGCGCAAGCGCAGTGGCTGGGCGGCCCCGGCACCGGTGACATTGACCTGAGCCCATGAACCGGCCGGATTCGTTGATCGTGCCACTGGACCGGAGAAGTGCGGAGGCTATAATCCGGCGCTCGATTTAACCGGGAGCGGAGAAACTGATGCCTGCAAAGAAGGCTTCGAAGACCAGGAAGCCACTCGCCAGAAAGGCCGCGCCGAGACGGCCCGCCGCGCGAAAGATCGCGAGACCGGGCGCGCGCAAGGCGAAAGCAGCCGCATCCCGCGCGAGCACCGCCAGGCCCGCCAAGGCGAAATCTGGCAAGTCCCCGCGCGTAGCACAGCCTGCCCGCTCGGCGGCAAAACCGGCCGCACGCGTCCCGGTATCGCCGCCCGTCAAAGCCGTGAAAGTCGTTGCGCCGATGCGTACCGCGGGCGCAGCAAGGCCGCAAGCGCCGATGCCGCCGCCTCAGTTTGCAGATCCGCGGCCGCTTCTTGCTGTGGCGCAGGCGCGGCTCACGCGCCGCCCCGGACCGCTCGACGACGACGAGGAGTCTTTCGCCGGCGGCCATAATCTGCTGCTGGGACCGCGAAATGTGCGCCCGTATAACGAGCGCAAGGGCGAGCAGTACATGGGCAAGGAGCAGCTCACGCATTTCCGCGTGATCCTGAACTCCTGGAAACGCGACCTGATGGAGGAAGTGGACCGCACGATGACGCACATGAAGGACGAGGCGGCCAATCCGCCCGATCCGAATGACCGTGCGACTCTCGAATCGGAATTCGCCCTCGAGCTGCGCACACGCGACCGTGAACGCAAGCTGATCCGCAAGATCGATGAAGCACTGAGCCGCATCGATGACGGCACCTATGGCTATTGCATCGAGACCGGCGAGCCAATCGGCGTGAAGCGCCTCGAGGCCCGCCCGGTCGCAACGCTCTGCATCGAGGCCCAGGAACGCCGCGAGCGGCGTGAGAAGCAGTACGGCGACCGTGACGACTGGTATCGCTGAGACGCCAGCCGATCATTGCCGGCTTGCCCGCGCCCGCCCGATCCTCCGCTCCGTCCGGCCCCTGCGGCCGCTTCGCCCCGACGCCATCCGGGCCCCTGCACCTCGGATCCCTGTTGGCCGCCGTGGGCAGTTATCTCAGCGCCCGTTCGGCTTCCGGCCGATGGTTGCTGCGCATCGAAGATCTCGATCGCAATCGCGCCCTACCGGGCATCGCGAATCAGATGTTGCGGGTACTGGAATCCTTTGGATTCCAATGGGATGGAAACGTTGAATTCCAGAGTAATCGAACTGATTCTTATGAAGAGGCCCTCGCCAGGCTGAGATCGGCGGGGCTTTCTTATGCCTGCCGTTGCAGCCGCTCGAGGCTGGCTGCGCAGGCGCTGGAGCCCGGCGAGGAGCCTGTCTACCCTGGCACCTGCCGGAACGATCCAGCGGCCAGCCTGGGCCCGCATGCGCTGCGCTTCCGGATTCCTGACGACCCATCCTCTGTGATTGACTTCGACGACCGTCTCCAGGGGCCGGTCAGCGAAGATTGCCACCGAGCGTCCGGTGACTTCGTCATCCGGCGGCGGGATGGATTCATTGCTTACCACCTCGCAGTGGTCGTGGACGACGAGTTGCAGGGCGTCACGGAAGTCGTGCGCGGCTGCGACCTGCTGGCGTCGACGCCGCGCCAGATCCTGCTGCAGCGGGCACTGGGCTACCGGACGCCCGCATACACGCACCTGCCGCTGCTGCTGGAGGCCGACGGCCGCAAGCTGGCGAAATCGCGGCATGCCGTGCCGCTTGATCCCGGCCGGGCGGCGCCCACTTTGTACGACGCGCTGGCGCTGCTCAGGCAGGGACCGCCAGCGGGGCTGGCGGCTGCGCCGATACCTGAAATCTGGGACTGGGCGCTTTCAAACTGGCGCCCCGAGCAGCTGAAGGGCTGGCGCGAACTGCGGCTGCCCTAGGCGACGCCTCGCATCGAGAGTCGCACGCGTCCCTGACGGTCCACTTCCAGGACCTTGACCTTGACGACGTCGCCTTCCTTCAGCTTGTCGCTGACACGCTCGACGCGCTCGTCGGAGATCTGCGAGATGTGCACCAGGCCATCCCGGCCAGGCAGGATCGCGACGAAAGCGCCGAAATCCATCAGCCGGACGACCTTGCCTTCGTAGACGCGGCCAACTTCGACGTCGGCCGTGATCATCTCGATGCGCCGCAGCGCCTCGCGCCCGGAGGCGGAATCGACGGATGCGATCTTGACCGTGCCGTCATTCTCGATGTCGATCGTCGCGCCGGTCTCCTCAGTGATCTGGCGGATCACGGAGCCGCCCTTGCCGATCACGTCGCGAATCTTCTCCGGGTCGATCTTGATGGTCACGATGGTCGGCGCCCACTCGGACATCTCGGCGCGCGGCTTGTCGAGGACCTTGTTCATCTCGCCGAGGATATGCAGACGGCCAACTTTGGCCTGGTCGAGTGCGACTTTCATGATCTCGGCGGTAATGCCGTTGATCTTAATGTCCATCTGCAAGGCGGTGACGCCATCACGGGTACCCGCGACCTTGAAGTCCATGTCGCCGAGGTGGTCCTCGTCGCCCAGGATGTCGGTCAGCACGGCGAAGCGGTCGCCCTCCTTCACCAGGCCCATCGCCACGCCGGCTACCGGCGCCTTGATCGGCACGCCGGCATCCATCAGCGCGAGGCTGGTGCCGCAGACAGTCGCCATCGAGCTCGAGCCGTTCGATTCCAGCACTTCGGATACGACGCGCAGCACGTATGGAAACGACTCGAGATTCGGCATCACGGCGCTGATGCCGCGCCGGGCCAGGTTGCCGTGGCCGATTTCGCGGCGCTTCGGCGAGCCCATGAATCCCGTCTCACCGACCGAGAACGGCGGGAAGTTGTAATGCAGCATGAACGGCTCGCGACGCTCGCCGGCCAGCGCATCGACGATCTGCGCGTCGCGGCCGGTGCCGAGAGTCGTCGTGACCAGGGCCTGGGTCTCGCCGCGCGTGAATATGGCCGAACCGTGGGTGCGCGGCAGAGCGCCCACTTCGACCGTGATCGGCCTGACGGTGCGCGTATCGCGACCGTCGATGCGTGGCTTGCCGGCCAGGATCAGGTCGCGTACCAGGCGGTATTCCAGCGAGTGCAGCTCGGAGCTGACCTGGTCGCGGGTGAACAGCGGTTTCTCGCCGCCTGACAGCGAGGCCTGCACGGACTGGCGGATTTCCGCGAGGCGTGCGACGCGGGACTGTTTGACGACGATGCCATAGGCCTCGGTAAAGGCCTTTTCGGACTGCGCGGCGACTGCCTGCTTCAATGCGACATTCGGTTCCGGCGCCGTCCAGTCCCAGCGCGGCTTGCCGGCCTCGGCCGTCAGCTTGTTGATCGCGTCGATCGCGGCCTTCATCTGCCCATGGCCAAACAGCACGGCGCCGAGCATCACGTCCTCGGAAAGACAATTGGCTTCCGACTCGACCATCAGCACCGCTTCCTGCGTGCCGGCCACGACGAGGTCGAGGTCCGACTCGGTCTTGACCTGGGTCGTGGTGGGATTCAGCAGGTAGGAGCCGTCCTTGTAACCGACCCGCGCGGCGGCGATCGGGCTTGAAAACGGAATGCCGGAAATGGCGATCGCCGCAGAAGCACCGATCAGCGAAGGAATATCGGAATCGATTTCCGGATCCAGCGACAACACGGTCGCCACGACCTGGACTTCGTTGTAGAAACCGTCCGGAAACAGTGGCCGGATCGGCCGGTCGATCAGCCGCGAGGTCAGCACTTCCTTCTCGGATGGCCGGCCTTCGCGCTTGAAGAAGCCGCCGGGAATCTTGCCCGCGGCGTAGGTCTTCTCGACGTAGTTGACGGTCAGCGGAAAGAAATCCCTTCCCTCGACCGCTTCGCGGCGACCGACTGCAGTCACCAGCACCACGGTATCGCCCATCGTGACGACGACGGCGCCGTCCGCTTGACGGGCCAGGCGGCCGGTTTCGATCGTGACCTTGTGCGCGCCGTAATTGAATGTCTGCTTGGAAACGCTCACGCGGATTCCCTTTGGTCTCTGGATGTGGTGTCAGGTCCCGAAGGCCTGCCGGACTCGGCAGGCACCGGATCGCAGATGCGCCTCAGCGGCGCAGGCCAAGGTCGTTGACGATCTTGGAATAACGATCGGGGGCGTTCGCCTTGAGGTAATCCAGCAGCCGACGGCGCTGTGCCACCATTTTCAGCAGGCCACGCCGCGAGGCGTGGTCACTCTTGTGACTGGTGAAATGTTCGGCAAGCCCGTTGATGCGTTGGGACAGCAATGCAATCTGCACTTCAGGCGACCCCGTGTCCTTCGGAGCGCGCCGGAACTTGCCGACGACCTCCGCCTTCTGTGCACTCGTGAATGGCATCTAGATACGACCTTTTAACTCAGGCACTTAACCCTTTAAGAACCGCGCATTGTACCCGCGGCCAGAGGCTGTCTCAAGCTTGATTGGGCACTGCGGGAGCGAGTTCCACCATGATTCTCTCGGGCGCCAGGCGGCTCCCTTCGGCCGTCATCCGGCCCGTGCCCAGGAACCGGCCTCCCGCCCCATACATCCGCACCCGGGCCGAGCCGGGACCGGTAACGAACACAGGCTGTCCCTGGAGAACACAGGCCTGCTCCGCGGTGCCAAGCCTGATGGCTGGCATCTCTGGCAAAGCCGCATCGACCGGCAGCAACAGTGCATCCAGCGCACTCGGATGCAGTGAAACGTCTTCAAGGCTCGCCAGCGCATGCATCCGCGGGCGCACGAATGGCCCCAGG
>JBATEA010000360.1:0-4647 GCA_049663745.1 Steroidobacteraceae bacterium
TCGCTGATCAGTCCCGCATTGAAGAAATACGGGCTCACCCGGCCCGACTTCAACGTGAACTGGCCGAAACGCAGCGCCTGCCGCGCGATGACCAGCTCGATGAACTCTTTTTGGTGGGTGCGTATCATGGCGCATCGACCCGCGGGGCCAGCATGCGCATCCTCACGCTCAACTGCAACGGCATCCGCTCCGCGGCGCGCAAGGGCTTGTTCGACTGGCTGCCCTCACAATCGCCCGATGTCGTCTGCCTGCAGGAAACCAAGGCGCAGGTGCACCAGCTCGAGGACGCCGGTTTCCGGCCCGACGGTTATCACTGTTACTACTTCGACGCCGAGCGGAAGGGGTATAGCGGCGTCGCTGCCTACTCGAAGACGAAGCCGGATCGGGTGTTGCGCGGTTTCGGCTTCCCTGAGTTCGACGGCGAGGGTCGTTACCTCGAACTGCAGTTCGGGCCGTTGTCGGTCGTCTCGCTGTACCTGCCGTCGGGCTCATCGGGTCCGGAGCGCCAGGCGTCGAAATTCCGTTTCCTCGACGCTTTTTTACCGCACCTGAAGAGCCTGGGACGCCGCAAGCGCGATTACGTGCTCTGCGGCGACTTCAACATCGCCCATCAACCCATCGACCTGAAGAACTGGCGATCGAACCAGAAGAATTCCGGATTCCTGCCTGAGGAACGCGCCTGGCTCGACAGCCTGTTCGGCGAGCTCGGCTGGGTGGATGCATTTCGCGAGGTCGATCCGAGGCCCGAGCAATACACCTGGTGGTCCAATCGCGGCCAGGCACGGGCGAAGAACGTCGGCTGGCGCATCGACTACCAGGTCGTCAGCCGCGGGCTTGCGGGCCGTGCGCGCGCGGCATCGATCTACAAGGATGCGTGGTTTTCGGATCACGCGCCGCTGACCATGGACTACGAGCTTTGACCGTGTCGCAGGCCACGGCGCGCCGCAGCTGGTCAGAGGCCCTGCGTGTCTACGGCCAGCGGCCCGTGCTGTCGATGTTGTTCCTCGGTTTCTCGGCGGGGCTGCCGTTCTACCTGGTTTTCCAGACGCTGTCGGCCTGGCTGCGCCAGGACGGCATCGAACGCGCGACCATCGGCATGCTGGCCTGGGTCGGCCTGGCCTACACGATCAAGTTCCTGTGGTCGCCGATCGTGGATCGACTGAAGCTGCCGGTGCTGTTCAGATTGCTTGGCCGACGACGCAGCTGGATGCTGGTGGCGCAATTCGGGATCGGCCTCGGATTGCTGAATCTTGCCGGCAGCGATCCGCAGGCAGGCGTGATGCAGATCGCCATCGGCGCCCTGTTCCTCGCGTTCTGTTCGGCCACTCAGGACATCTCGATCGATGCCTGGCGCATCGAATCGGCGCCGGTGGACCTGCAGGGCGCGATGGCAGCGGCTTACCAGCTCGGTTACCGGGCGGCCTTGATTACGGGCGGCGCCGGCGCGCTCGGCATTGCGCAGGGCTACGGCTGGGCGACCAGTTATTCGGTGATGGCGCTGCTTGCGGGCGTCGGCATCGTCACGACGCTGCTGGTGAGAGAGCCCGATGTGACGGTGTCACGCGAGTCGGGCGTCCGGGAGGCGCGCGTCGTTGACTGGCTGGAGAGCAAGGCGCACTGGCCCGGGTCGCTGCGCGAGTTCGGCGCGACGTTCATCGGCGCGGTCATCTGTCCGCTCACGGATTTCTTCTCACGTTACGGCCTGCGCCTCGCCGTCGTCACATTGCTGCTGATCGGCTCATACCGCCTGACCGAATTCACGATGGGTTCGATGGCGAATCCGTTCTACATCGATCACGGCTACACGCTCGCGCAGATCGCGACGATCGTGAAAGTCATCGGTCTGCCTGTCTCGATGCTGGGTGTGATCGTCGGTGGCGTCGTGATTGCAAAGTCGGGCCTGCGCTTCGCACTGTTTCTCGGCAGCGGCCTGGTCCTGATGTCGAATCTCGGATTTGCGCTGCTGGCGACGACCGGATCGCCGACGCTGATCGGCCTCGGACTGGTCAACAGCCTGGACAGCCTCGCACAAGGGGTGCACGGCACGGCGCTGATCGCCTTCCTGTCGAGCCTGACGAGCGCGCGCTATACGGCTACCCAGTACGCCCTGTTCTCCTCGCTCTATGCGCTGCCCGGCAAACTGCTCGAGGGCACATCCGGGTTCGTCGTCGACGCGATCGACTATCCCGCATTCTTCACGTACACGGCGGCGCTCAGCGTGCCCGGGCTCCTGGTCCTCCTCTGGCTGACCCGCCACAACCTTCTGAACGCGCGTGGCACGATCGCGGTGCAGGGCGATCAGGAGGCGCGCAATGGCAGATGAGCTGTTGAAATTCTTCGTGCTGTTCTTCGTGATCGTCGAGCCGATCTCGCTCGTGCCACTGTTTGCCGCGCTCACCGAGGGCGCGGACGAGGCATTCCGCAGGCGCATGGCATGGAGGGCCGTGCTGGTCGCGGGCATCGTGCTCGCCCTGTTTGCGGTCGGCGGCGCCTGGTTCCTGCAGACGATGGGCATCAGCGTTGCGGCATTTCGCATCGCGGGCGGCGTCATGCTGTTCCTGATCGCGCTCGAGATGGTGTTTGCGCGCGAGTCCGGCACGCGCGTTACAACCGAGGAGAAGGTGGAGAGCAGGAAGCGCGCCGACATCTCGGTGTTCCCGCTGGCATTTCCGTTCATCGCAGGGCCGGGGGCAATCGCAATCGTGCTGCTGACATTCGGCGCGTCGCGCGCCGATGTGCCGCTGTCGTTCGGATTGTTCGGCGTCGTACTGGTCGTGCTCGCGATCACCTACATGCTGATGCGCCTGACCCCGCTGGTGATGCGCGGCATGGGCGTGACGGGTGCAAACGTCGTCAACCGCCTGTCGGGCGTCGTGCTTGCTGCGCTTGCCGTGCAGTTCATCATCGACGGGCTCGGCGGCGCCTTCGGCGGCATCTAGCGGCCACCGCACAGAGACATTCCGTGCGATTGCTGCGTAATATCCGCCTGTACGGTTCGCTACACTCTGGAATCAGACTTCCATGAAGGCCGTCTCCAACATGGTCCGGCAGCGCGCATTGACCGCATTCCTGACGTCATTGCTCGCCCTCGCGGCGGGTGACAGTGCCGCTGACGGGCGCACTTCCGACGAATCGCCGGACGACGTCCCGCAACGCCTGGTACTGGCTCTCGACGGCATTCCATATGACGTATTTGCCGAGCTTCAGGGAAATGGGCATTTCGCCGATTTTCACCCGGTCGCGCGTATGGTCTCCACCTTTCCTTCGCTGTCGGACGTTGCCTTTGCCGCGATCGGCGGGAGCGAGCCGCCCGATGGCTATCAGTACATGCGCTTCGACGCGGCACGGAACAAAGTTGTCGGCAATACCATCGGTTCGCTTTCCGGCCGGGTTCATCCGGCCTTCGAGGCGGATTCCAGGACCTATTCGAGCCCGCATCGGATGATCGGCTATCTGGCTTCCTATCACGTCGCGCTGCGCGAAATGCGGGAAATCGGCCGGCAAGTCCTGAACAGCCGCAAGCAGACATTCGTTGCCTACCTCGAGGCAAGCGATGCCGTGCTGCATATCGAGGGCCGGCGCGGAGCGGAGAGGTTCCTGCTCCAGCTCGACGCATACCTGAAGGACCTGCAGATCCGGGTGCGTGAGCGGACCGGCCGTGCACTACTCATCGACATCGTCTCCGACCACGGTTCGACCATGGTCAAGGGTCGGGCCGTGCCGATCGAGCGGCTGCTGCGGCGCTGCGGCTTTCAACGTCGCGACAGGATTGCGGACCCGTTCGACGTGGCGTATTCGTTGGCCGGAATCATCGGCTCAGTGGCAATTACCACTTCCAGGGAGCATGCCGAAGAAGCCGCGCGATGTCTGGCCGTGAGCGATGGCGTGGACCTGGTGGCGGTCGATCGCGGCAATGCGGTTGGCATTCTCACGGCCGATGGCGAAGGCGAGGTGAGGCTGGCAGGCACGGCCCCGGAGGCATACGACTACCGGGTCCTGCGCGGTGATCCGCTCGGGCTGCTGCAGGGGACTACGGTGATCACGGAACGCAGATTCGATGAATCTTCGCTCTTCATGCAAACACTCGACGCACCGCGGCCGGATCCATTGCGTCGGCTCTGGTGGGCCTTTCATGGCGAGGTCAAGGAGCCCAGCCCCATTCTCGTGTCGCTGGCCGACGGTCATCAAGCGGGCAATGCCCAGGTTCGCACGCTGGCCAGAATTCGCGGCCGAGCCGGCACCCACGGGTCGATAACGCGCCTCGCGTCCCTGGGCATAATCGCCTCGAATTGGCGCAAGGTTGATGACGTGAACGCATGGAGTGCGAACGAGGCGCTATTCGGCGGCAGGGTCCTGACCGCGATGCGGCAGGTACTGAGTGAGCGTACCGCCCGCATCGATCTCGCAACAATCAGCGCCCCGCCAACACCACCGCAGGTTGCGACTTCGGCACCGGCCGCGCAATAGAAGCAGCGCTAGACGCGGCGATATTCGAGGTTGAAGACAGCGTGGCCGAGGCGGCGGCCGCGCTGTTCGAAGCGCGTCGGGAAAAGGGGACGCGGGTAAAGGGGACGCACCCCTTTTCCTGCGACGAAAAGGGGTGCGTCCCCTTTACCCTTGGCGAGACGCGGCTCGGCGTTCAGGACT
>JBATEA010000361.1:0-3418 GCA_049663745.1 Steroidobacteraceae bacterium
GTACGTGGACCTGCACCTGACCCACGAGGTGACCTCGCCCCAGGCCTTTGCAGTGCTGCGAGCGCGCGGCATCCGCGTGCACCGGCCGGACCGTACGCTTGCGACGCTCGACCATTCGATCCCGACCGACACGCAGCAGATCTTCGGTGGCGTGCCGATCCGGCTCGAGTCGGCGGCGCGGCAGATCGTCGCGCTCGAGCGCAATGTGAAGGAGTTCGGCGTCGAGCTGTTCGGGCTGCGCGACGCTCGCCGCGGGATCGTGCACGTCATCGGTCCCGAGCTCGGCCTGACGCAACCCGGCATGACCATCGTCTGCGGCGACAGCCACACCAGCACGCATGGCGCCTTCGGCACGCTCGCCTTCGGCATCGGCACGACCGAGGTGGGGCATGTGCTCGCGACCCAGTGCCTGCTGCAGCGCAAGCCGAAATCGCTCGGCATCGCGATCGGCGGAAAACTCGCCGCCGGCGTCGCGGCCAAGGACCTGGTGCTCGCGCTGATCGGCCACATCGGTGTCGCGGGTGGCGCCGGCCAGGTCATCGAGTACCGCGGCGAGACGATCCGCACGCTGTCCATGGACGAGCGCATGACGGTCTGCAACATGTCGATCGAGGCGGGCGCGCGCGCCGGCATGATCGCGCCGGACGAAGTGACCTACGAATACCTGCGCGGCCGGCCGCAGGCACCCGCGGGCGACGGCTGGGAGCGCGCGCTCGATGGCTGGCGCCGCCTGCCGGGCGATGCCGGCGCCGCGTTCGATCGCGAGATTGAATTCGATGCCGCGACGGTCGAACCGATGATCAGCTACGGCACCAACCCGGGCATGGTGATCCCGATCGGCGGTTACATCCCGGATCGCAACGACGAGCCATTCCTGAAGTCCCTGCGCTACATGGGGTTCGCGCCGGGCGAGGCGCTTGCCGGCAAGCCGGTGGACGTCGTGTTCATCGGCAGCTGCACAAACGCGCGCCTCTCGGACTTGCGCGTCGCCGCCGCGATGCTGCGTGGCCGGCGTATTGCGCGCGGCGTGCGCATGCTGGTCGTGCCGGGTTCGCAGCCGGTCAAGCAGGCGGCCGAGGCCGAAGGCCTGCACGACGTGTTTCGCGACGCCGGCGCCGAGTGGCGCGAATCGGGCTGCTCGATGTGCATCGGCATCAATGGCGACACGGCGGAGGCGGGACGCTACGTCGTCAGCACCAGCAACCGCAATTTCGAGGGCCGCCAGGGCCAGGGCGCGCGCACGCTGCTCGCGAGCCCGGCGACCGCGGTTGCCGCGGCGATCACGGGGCGGGTCACCGATCCGCGCGAGCTGGTGGCCTGAGGTGCAGGGCATCAGCCAGATCCGCTCGCGTACGGTCGTGCTCCCGGTCGCGGACGTGGACACGGACCAGATCTTTCCGGCCCGCTTCCTGACGACGACGAGTCGCGAAGGGCTGGGTCACGCATTGTTTGCGGATTGGCGCCGTGACCCGGCGGGCCAACCGCGCGCGGAGTTCGTGCTGAACCGGCCGGAAGCGAAGGGCTGCTCGATCCTGGTCGCCGGAAAAAACTTCGGCGGCGGATCGTCGCGCGAGCATGCGGCCTGGGCGCTGCTCGACCAGGGCATCCGCGCCGTGATCAGCACGTCGATCGCCGACATCTTCTTCAGCAACGCGCTGAAGAACGGCCTCGTTCCGGTGCGGATCGACGCGGCGACCCACGCGTGGCTGCTCGCCCATCCCGGGGCCGAAATCACGGTCGATGTCGCAGCGGGCACGGTGACGCTGCCGGACGGCCGGCATGCTGAATTTCCCCTGGATCCGTTCACACGCGACTGCCTGCTGCAGGGTGTCGATGAGCTGGGTTATCTGCTGGGTCGCTTGCCGGAAATCGAGGCCTGGGAACTGGCGCGGCGGGCGTTGTCAAATAGCGACAGGGCGCCTTGGATTGTCCCCGATAAGGACTAAACTGGGGTTTGCATGAACAGATTTTTGCTTTCGATTGCCACCGCCCTGCTGGCGGCGGCTCTCTGCGCGGCCCCGGCCCAGGCCGGCCGGATCCTCGGTTTCTTCAACGACGGCGTCTACAGCGACCCGCAGAAGATCTTCACGGTGCAGTCGCCGTTCCCGGGCAAGCCCGCCGTGCTCGACGGCATCGAGCCCGACAACAACGGCGCGGGCGCGGTGTCCTTCATCGACCAGACCGGCGAGCTGCGCGGCATCCTGACCATGCGGAACCTGGGCGCGCAGGAAGTCACGACGGACGAATTGCGCGACTGGTTCCGCGAGACGGGCTTCCCGAAGTTCTTCAAGGTGAGCCTGCCGAACGCGGAAATCCTGCGCGACGAACCGGGCGAGATCGCCGGCAATCCCGCCTGGATCGCCGCCGCGTACCTGCCGGGTGGTTCGCCGCTCGGGAAGATCGTTTACGGCGTTGACGAACCGGTTCACGGCGATTCCTGGCGTGGCATGGCGGTCGTTGCCCACGGCCAGCGTTTTTATCTGTTGATGACCGAACTTCGCGTCGAGGCTCTGGCGACCCCCGACTGGAAATACGACGCGGAGTCCGCCGACTGGAATCAGTTCCTGCCACAGCTCGTGGACCTGTACCAGCGCATTGAATTCCTGAAGCAGTAGCTTCACGCATTAATTACGGAGACGAAAACCATGTTCAAGACAAGGTCCATTGCATTCGCACTGCTGCTGCCGACGACGGTCGCGTTCTTCGCGCTCGCCGGCTGCGGACAGAAAGCGCCACCGGCCACAACCACTGACCCGGCCGTTCAGGCACAGATCGACGAAGACGCCGAGATGAAGGCGAAGGAAGAGGAACTGGCGCGCAAGGAGGCTGAACTTGCGTTGAAGGAACGCGAGCAGAGCCTCGCCGATCGCGAGGCGGCGCTCGCCAAGGCAAGCCAGCCGAAGCCGAGGCCGAGGCCCGCTGCCAGCACCGCCTCGACGAGCAGCGGCTCGTCGGCAACGACAGCCGCGCCTGCGCCGAAGCCGGCGGTACCGGCCGGGCCGCGCACGTATACGGTCGCGGCAGGCACTTCGCTGTCTGCGCAGCTGCCTTCGACCATCAGCACCAAGACCGCGAAAGTCGGCGATCGCGTCGCAGCCAACCTGTCGAACGATCTCGTCGTTGACGGCAAGGTCGTCGCCAAGGCGGGCGCGCTGCTGCAGGGTTCCGTGACCCAGGTCATCTCGGGCAGCAAGAAGATCGGCGGCACGCCGACGCTCGGCCTCGCGTTCGACAGCCTGGTGCTCGCGGACGGCAGCGACGCGCCGGTGTCCGGCCAGATCACGCAGGTGGCCGCGAAGAGCGACACCGGGCGCGATGCCGCGAAGATTGCCGGCGGCGCGGTCGCCGGCGCGATCCTCGGTCACCAGGTGAGCAGCAAGAACGGCACGCTCATCGGCGGTCTGCTGGGCGCCGCCGC
>JBATEA010000362.1:0-5196 GCA_049663745.1 Steroidobacteraceae bacterium
CAGCTCGCCTGGTTCGCTGAAATCCGTCTGCGCGGCGAACAGTGAGATGTCCCTGATGCGCTTGTCACCCTGGCGCGCCAGCGCCGCGGCGGCGATCGCGAGCAGCGTGCCGCCGATGCAGTAGCCGACCGCGTGGATCGTGCGTTCCGGCACCACCTTCGACACCGCGTCGAGCGCGGCATAGACGCCCTTGCGAAGGTAATCGTCCATGCCGAGTTCGCGATCGGCCGCGGTCGGATTCTTCCACGACATCATGAAGACCGTGTATCCCTGGTCCACGAGCCAGGCGACCAGGGAATTCTTCGGCGACAGGTCCAGGATGTAATACTTCATGATCCAGGCCGGCACGATCAGCAGGGGCTCTGCCTGGACGTCGGGCGTCGTCGGCGAATACTGGATCAATTCCATCAGGTCATTGCGGAAGATGACCTGGCCATCGGTCACTGCGACTTTCTCTCCGACCCGGAACTGCTCGGCTCCCGGCGCCTCGCCGCCTGTCAGCGTGCGTTCCAGGTCGTCGAGGAAATTCTTGTAGCCGCGCGTCAGGTTCTGGCCGCGCTCGGCAACGGTCTGCTGCAGTACCTCGGGATTCGTCAGCGGGTTGTTGGCCGGCGACAGGGACTCCGCGACCTGGCGCGCGGCGAATTCCACGAGCTTGGCATTTCGCGGCTCGACACCCGGGACCGCGTGCGCCGACTGCTCGAGCAGGGCCATGCCGTTCTGGAAGGCCTGCGCGTAGACATTGAATGGATACTGCTGCCAGGCTGGGCTCGCAAATCGTCGGTCGCCGCTTTCGGTCGGCGCGAGCGGCTTGCCTTGCGCAGCCTCGGCATGGAAGCGCCATAGGTCCATCGCCTGCCTCATTGCGGTCTGCTGGAGTTCCGCCACTTTCGCGGGCGAGCGGGCGAGGTTGAGCCACCAGTCCCAGAATGCCGCGCCGTAGTCCTGCGGCGCGAGGCCGCCGGTCACCTTGGCGAGCGCGGCGCGGAATTCGCGCTCGACGGCTTCGATCTTGTCGTTTTCTTCGTTCATATTTTAATTATAAGGCGTCGACGGACCTCAAACCGTGTCCTTGATCGCGACCTTGTCGTCGGCGAGACGCGCGGGATCGGGCCGGACGCGCTCGGCGATCAGCTTGCGCGCAGCCATGAAGTCCTTGACATGATTGACGGCGTCGAGTGCGATCAGCTCGCCGTCCCGCAAGTAGCAGCAACTGAAGGAGCGGCTGCCGGGATCGCCGCGCAGCACGACCTTTTCGTAACCCTGGCTGAGACCCACGATCTGCAGCTTCAGTTCGTACTGGTCGGACCAGAACCACGGGGTCTTATCGTGGACGAGCACACGGCCGCAGATGTTTGCCGCCGCCGTGCGCGCCTGTTCAAAGGCGTTATCGACGGACTCGAGGCGGATGCGGCGGCCGTAGCGCGGGCTCGGGTGGCTGCAGCAGTCGCCGATCGCGTAGATGTTCGGGTCGCTCGTGCGGCAATACTCGTCCACCGCGATGCCGTCGTCGCAGCGGATTCCAGCGTCGCTCGCGAGCTGCGTATTGGGCACCAGCCCGATGCCAACGATTACCAGGTCTGCAGGGACACGCGTGCCCTCGGCGCATTCGACGGTGGCCACCTGCCTGTCGCCGAGCAGGGCGCCGACGCGCTTGCCGGTCTGGATCGTGACGCCGTGGGCCACGTGCTCACCGGCGTAGAAGCGGCTCATCTCCGGCGCCACGACGCGGCTCATCACGCGGTCCATCATCTCGATGACCGTGACTTCGAGGCCCAGCTTGCGGAAGCTCGCCGCGCACTCGAGCCCGATGTAGCCGGCGCCGACGATCACCGCGCGACCGCCCGCGACGGCCAGCGCGCGGATCGCATTGACGTCCGCCATCGTGCGCAGCACGTGCACGCCGGCGAGATCCGCACCCGGCACCGACAGCGGCCGCGCGTGCCCGCCGATCGCCAGCACCAGCTTGTCGTAACGAAGCTCGTTGCCATCCGCGAGCCGCAGGCTGCGGGCGCCGGCGTCGATCGTCGTCACGGCATTGCCGAGCAGCAGCTCGCAGTGGATGCTCTCATAGAAGGCAGCGTGGCGGATCGGCAGACGGTCCGCTTCCATTTCACCGGCGAGGAACTTCTTCGACAGCGGCGGGCGCTGATAGGGCAGGTTCGGCTCTTCGCCGACCAATACGAGCCGCCCGGCGAATCCCTCGCGGCGCAGGCTGTCCACGACCTGCGCGGCGGCGTGGCCGGTGCCGATTACGACGATCGTGTCCTGCATGCGATTCCGCCAGCGATTGCAGGCGTTACTTTATACCGGCGCGAGCCGCAGCGGAGATGACATCAGCTCAGGTCATCGAATTGCAATCGTGCCGTACTTGCGTTGCGCGGCGTCATCAGTCAGGCATGTTAGACGCGGGGGGCCACCGCCCTGCATTTCCGACTGCGGCCAGGTCAGTTCCCACAAGCGGCCGTCATCGGGATCCCTGTACAACTCGCACCATCCTGAAGTGTCGGCGCCCAATTGCACGAGTTGTCTGGCGATCAACCAGTCAATTCGCCTGCAGATTGGGTCCGCGACTACCGTTCCCTTTTGCATCAGCCATTGACCGACCAAATCCGTGTCCTGCGGTGTCAGTTTCACGGTCCTATCACCTCAATGCGGGCGCCATATGGGATCGGGCCATTTGGAATGACAAATTCCCTGGCTCCGCCACGGGTGAATCCTCCTTCAAGGAAACCCACGCTTGATCTGAACACCGGCGATGCGATTCCGGAAGCAGGTGTCGAAAACCGGACCACAGTAAAGACATCAGAAGCACTGATCGTCAACCGTTGTGCAAGTTGTGAGGCATTGAGGCCGGCAATGTCGTCCGCCGCAACGACAAAGACATCTTCAACACCTTCCTTCCCCAAGGTCGTCAAGGTCCTCCTGCCGCGAATCACGCGCGCCAGCTCGGCAGGCACATGATTTATGGCAGTGCGGGTGCTTTTCGCGACTCCGCCGATCAGCAGGCCGACATTGCCCAGCATGGCACCTTGTCGGCCCGCAATGGAATCGGGCTCGGGAAACCAGTGGAAATCCATGTTCGAGTCGAAGAGCCAGGTGACCGGCGCCGCGTTGAACGCGATGTTCCCGAGTCGCGCGGCCGCCCCTTGCAGGAATTCAATGGCCGAGTTTTGCGACAGGGTTGAATCCACCTTCGTACCGGCGGTCAGCACGATTCTCGCGGGGGATGTCGGCTGTACGGACTGCATTGTGCAGGTGAGGGCATTGCTGTCCTGGCCGCAGGGGTCGCGCTGTGAAGCGGATTCCACCTGGCTGCCGACGCCGGCGCCGCCGAAATAGCGGATGAAGTCCGCCCAGCGCGCGCCGATGACGGTGACCCGCGCGCAGCGGCCGTTCGGCGCCTCCATGCAGGGCGTCTCCGGATCGAAGCCGCTCGGATCGATCAGGCTCAGCGGGTTGTTCATTACGTAGGCAAAGCGATTGAGGCCCTGCCCGGAATACGGTTCCGGTATGTACGGATCCGCGCTGATGAAACGGCCGATCCGTGGGTCGTAAACCCGGCCGTTCATGTGGATCAAGTCGAGGTTGTCGAGATGCTCGTGGCCGGTGTAACCGTCGCGGGTGGTGGCGGCGATCAGGGCGAGCTCCGGCGCGCCGGGCATGCCGCTCCAGCCCGGTCCGCGGCGCGCGCCAAAGGCGGCGAAGCTCTCGGCGACCAGGACATTGCCGCTCGCGTCCAGCAGCTTGTCGGTGCTGCCCTGGTGATCGTGGGTCAGGTAGCGCGTGGCGGCCGGCGCACCATTGTTGTAGCGCAGATGTATCGCTGCGGTGCCGGACGGGGCGAGGACATAGTGCCGCCAGGTCGTGATGCCCGCGCGCGTCACCTTCTCCATCAACTCGCCGGCGTAGATCGTCGTCTCGGTCGCACCTGCCTGGATTGCAGTCTGTTTCCACCGTCTGCCCGCGGGGCCGTGCCAGAACTGGCTGCTGTTGCCGTTTGCCTGAGTGATCGTGTTGGGCAGGTTGTCGCTGGTCCAGCTGATGGACGCACCGCCGCGATTCGTCATGTTTCCGTTCGCGTCGTAGCCATAAGTCTGTCCGCCGGCGGCAATGACGGCGTGCTTCTTGCCCTGGTGGTAGTCGAAGCAGGGCGCACTGGTTGGGCAGACGTCCGATTTCCAGAGGATGTTGCCGATCGAGTTGTAGCTCAGGTCCAGCTTGATGACGCCGTTTCGCCGCGCGTCGTCGAGCCGGTCGAGCGCGTCGTATCGGAATTCCTCTGTCAGGCCCTGCTTCAGGTCCCTCCGGCTGACCAGGTTGTCGTTTGCATCCCAGGCGTAGGCCAGGTCCTGGATCGCGCTTCCGCCGCCGGCACCGGCCTGCCGGTAATCCATGACGCCGCTGACGGGATTGAAGCCGCTGATGACGCGAATCGAAGCGCCGAGAGTCTCGTCGAGGATGTTGCCAGCGGCGTCCTGTGCGTTGAGCCGCCAGAAGGATGTGGCGGTTGCGCTGGCATCCCTGATGCGCACGAGTTCCCCGGAATCATATTCGTATGCAAGCTTGAAACGGCTGCCGGAGCCAGTGGCAGGGTAGGTCAATGAATCGAGCAGGCCCACGCTGTTGTAGGCGTAGTCGTAGCGATAGATTGCATCGGAAGTGATCGTGCGTGCCGCAGGCCGGCCGTAGGAATCGTAGGCAAGGCTTTCCGAATACCCGGGTCCTGCCATGGACGCGAGCCTGCCGATATTGTGCTTCGTTGCGGATCCGCCCCAGGTCCAGCTACTCGTGCCTTCGGGCGCGCTGCGGCTGGTCGGCCTGCCCAGCTTGTCGTAAGTGAAGTTCAAGACCTGGGATTTTCCGTCGCGCAGAGCAATCACCTCGCCGAGCGCGTTGGGCGTATAGGTCCAGCTACCCAGGTCCATGTCGGTTTGCGCGAGCTTCATGCCGCGCGCGTTGTAGCTGATGGTGCCAAGCGTATTGTTGAGCGCGTCGCGAACCTGCAGCAGGCGCCCGAAGGCGTCGTAGTCATAGTGAGTGCTGCCGCCCGCGGCATCGGCGACCCGCAGGATGCTGCCCCAGGCACTTCGCGCTTCGGTCGCAATGTGGCCCAGTGGATCCGTCTGGGTCACGACGTGGCCGTCGTAGCGCCAGCCGGTTGTGCGTTCCGTTCCACTGTTCGAAGTGCGCAGC
>JBATEA010000363.1:0-1991 GCA_049663745.1 Steroidobacteraceae bacterium
CGAGATAGTCAGTCAGGTCCTCGGCCATGCGCTTGGTCAGGGTCGTCACCAACACGCGCTCCCGCCGCGCAGCGCGCAGGCGAATTTCCGACAGCAGGTCATCCACCTGCGTTGCGACCGGCCGCACCTCCACCACCGGGTCCACGAGCCCGGTTGGGCGCGCGACCTGCTCCACGACCTGGCCCGATTTCTGCAGTTCGCGCTGGGCCGGCGTCGCGGACACATAGATCGTCTGCGGCTGGATGCTCTCGAATTCATCAAAGCGCAGCGGCCGGTTGTCGAGCGCCGATGGCAGGCGGAAGCCGTATTCGACAAGTGTCTCCTTGCGCGAGCGGTCGCCGCGGTACATTCCCTGTAGTTGCGGGATCGTCACATGACTCTCGTCGATGACCAGCAGTGAATTGCGCGGCAGGTAGTCGAACAGGCAGGGCGGAGGCTCGCCAGGGGCCCGACCGGACAGATAGCGCGAATAGTTCTCGATGCCGGCGCAGTAACCCAGTTCGCTGATCATTTCGAGGTCAAACAGCGTGCGCTGTTCGAGCCGCTGCGCCTCGAGCAGCTTGTCCGCCGTACGCAGTTCGGCCAGCCGGCCGCGCAGTTCCACCTTGATCTCGTCGATGGCCGCCAGCAGCCGTTCGCGCGGCGTCACGTAATGCGTGGATGGAAACACCGTCAGCCGAGGCACTCGGCGCGTCACTTCGCCCGTCAGTGGGTCGAAGTACGCCAGCGACGTGATTTCCTCGTCGAAGAACTCCACGCGCACCGCATCGCGTTCGGATTCGGCCGGAAAAATGTCCACGACGTCGCCGCGCACGCGAAATGTTCCTTGCCGCAGATCCACTTCATTCCTTGTGTACTGCATGTCGGCGAGCCGCCGCAGAAGCTGGCGCTGGTCCGTGCGGTCGCCCCGCACCAGGTGCAGCACCATCTTGAGGGAGGCCTCAGGGTCGCCAAGACCGTAAATCGCGGAAACGGTCGCGACGCTGATCGAGTCCGGTCTCTCCAGCAGCGCCTTGGTCGCCGAAAGCCGCATCTGCTCGATGTGCTCGTTGATCGATGCGTCTTTCTCGATGTAAGTGTCCGAGGCCGGGACATAAGCCTCCGGCTGGTAGTAGTCGTAATACGAGACGAAGTACTCAACCGAGTTGTGGGGAAAGTATTCCTTGAACTCGCCATAGAGCTGCGCGGCGAGCGTCTTGTTGTGGGCCAGAACCAATGTGGGGCGCTGCAGTTTCTGGATGACATTGGCGATCGTGTAGGTCTTGCCAGAACCGGTGACACCGAGCAGCGTCTGGTGCGCCAGGCCGGATTCGAGACCATCCACGAGCGCAGCGATCGCGGCCGGCTGGTCGCCCGCCGGCTCGTAATCCGCCTGTAGCTCAAAGGGTCGTGGATCGCTCACCGTCATTCCTGCATTGCAACGCAAAATGCCTTCCCGTACCTTAGCCGGGAATCCGGCCACACGGTACCCCATCGTGACCATCCGAGTCGCCCAGCGCGTCCAGCGAATCAAGCCCTCGCCCACGCTCGCCGTCACGGCGCGTGCCGCCAGGCTGAGGGCCGAAGGCAAGGACATCATCGGCCTGGGCGCCGGCGAACCCGATTTCGACACGCCGGTGCACATCGGTGAGGCCGGCATCGCCGCAATACGCGGCGGCCACACGCGCTACACGAATGTCGAGGGCACGAATGAACTCAGGGACGCCATCATCGGCAAGTTCCGCCGCGACAATGGCCTCGAGTACCAGCGCAATCAGATTCTCGTCTCCAGTGGTGCCAAGCAGACCGTTTTCAACGTGTGTTGTGCCCTGCTGAATGCCGGCGACGAAGCAATCATCCCCGCGCCCTACTGGGTCTCCTATCCGGATATGGTTCTGATCGCCGACGGCACGCCCGTACCGGTATTCGCCGGGGCGAAGCAGGGATTCAAGATCACGCCGGCACAGCTCGCCGCAACGATCACGCCGCGTACGCGGCTCATCATACTCAAC
>JBATEA010000364.1:0-2597 GCA_049663745.1 Steroidobacteraceae bacterium
GGCGGAGAACCTGAAGAAGGGCGGCGCCTTCATTCCGGGCATCCGGCCCGGCCAGCAGACCGGCGAGTACATCGACAAGGTGCTGACCCGCCTGACGGTGTGGGGCGCGCTGTACGTTACGGTCGTGTGCCTGCTGCCCGAAATCCTGATGTCGTACGGGCGCGTGCCGTTCTATTTCGGTGGCACGTCGCTCTTGATCATGGTCGTCGTGGTGATGGATTTCGTGGCCCAGCTGAACGCGCACATGATGTCGCACCAGTACGAGGGCCTGATGAAGAAGGCGAACCTGCGCGGCTTCGGCCGCAGCGGCGCGCCGCGCTGAAGACGGCCGAGCCGTCCGGGAGTCGGAGATGAAAGTTCGTCCATCAGTCAGAAAAATCTGCAAGAACTGCAAGATCGTCCGTCGCCGCGGCGTGGTCCGGGTCATCTGCTCGTCGGATGCCCGCCACAAGCAGCGCCAGGGCTGAGCGGAGAGGCCATGACCTTGAGAAATATGGTGTTTTCACGTATGCTGCCGTGTTTTCCACGGCTCGGGGGCAAGTAGCATGGCGCGCATCGCCGGCATCAACATTCCGGTCAACAAGCACGTCGCCATCGGGCTGACGCACATCTACGGCATCGGCCCGTCGCGCGCCAAGATGGTCTGCGCGGCCGCCGGCGTGGACCCGTCGACCAAGGTCCGCGACCTGACCGAGGCCGAGGTCGGCATGCTGCGCACCCACATCTCGCGCTTCCTGGTGGAAGGCGACCTGCGGCGCGAGAACTCGATGAGCCTGAAGCGGCTGATGGATCTCGGCTGCTATCGCGGGATCCGTCACCGCAAGGGCCTGCCGGTCCGCGGCCAGCGCACGCGCACCAATGCGCGCACGCGCAAGGGCCCGCGCCGCGCGGCGATCAAGACCAACGTTGCGCCTGCCAAGAGCTAAGCGCGTCAATAGATTGACCAGGTAAAGAGATGTCCGAAGAGAAGAAACCCGACGAGAAGAAATCTGGCGAGAAGCCGGACGCCGACAAGAAGGTCAGCGACAAGCAGGGCGCCGAGAAGGCCGACGCCGCGCCGGCTGCCGTCAAGGCGCGCAAGAAAGTGAAGCGCCAGGTGTCCGAAGGCGTGGCGCACATTCACGCGTCCTTCAACAACACCATCGTCACGATCACCGACCGGCAGGGCAACACGCTCGCGTGGGCGACTTCCGGTGGTTCCGGTTTCCGCGGCTCGCGCAAGAGCACGCCGTTCGCCGCGCAGGTCGCGGCCGAGAAGGCGGGCGTCGCCGCACAGGAACACGGACTGCGCACCGTCGAAGTGAAGGTCAAGGGTCCCGGCCCGGGACGCGAGTCCGCGGTCCGCGCGCTGAATGCCTGCGGCCTGAAGGTCACGAGCATCGCGGACGTGACGCCGATTCCGCACAACGGTTGCCGCCCGCCCAAGAAGCGGCGCGTCTGAGGTCCAACTAGAACATGGCCAGATACCTGGGTCCCAAGTGCAAGCTCTCGCGCCGTGAGGGCACTGATCTGTTCCTCAAGAGCGGCATCAAGCCGCTCGAGAGCAAGTGCAAGCTCGAGGTGCCGCCGGGCGGCATCAAGGGCGACCGCCGCACGCGCCTGTCGGGCTACGGCGTGCAGCTGCGCGAGAAGCAGAAGCTGCGCCGCATGTACGGGGTGCTGGAGCGGCAGTTCCGCAATTACTACACGAAGGCGGCCGGCCATACCGGTTCGACCGGCGAGAACCTGTTGCGCTTCCTCGAGTCGCGGCTCGACAACGTCGTTTACCGCATGGGCTTCGCGGCGACGCGCGCCGAAGCGCGTCAACTGGTCGGCCACAAGGCCATCGAGGTCAATGGCGAGACGGTCAATGTTCCGTCCTACCAGTGCAAGGCCGGCGACGTGATCGCCGTGCGCGAGAAGTCCCGCGCCCAGGCGCGCATCGCCGCGGCGCTCGCGATCGCGACGCAGGTCGGCCTGCCCGAGTGGGTCGATGTGGATGACAAGAAGTTCAGCGGCACGCTGAAGGCGCTGCCGGACCGGGATCAGATCCTGCCCGACATCAACGAGAATCTCGTCGTCGAGCTTTACTCGAAGTAAGCAGGTAAGGCAATGCAAGGTACCGCCACCGAATTCCTCAAGCCCCGCTCCGTCAAGGTCACAGAGACCGCGGCGCGACAGGCCCGCATCGTGATCGAGCCGTTCGAGCGCGGCTTTGGCCACACGCTCGGCAACGCGCTCCGGCGCGTGCTGCTGTCGTCGATGCCCGGCTGCGCCGTGACCGAGGTCGAGATCGACGGCGTGCTGCACGAGTACACCAGCATCGAGGGTGTGCAGGAGGACGTCGTCGATGTCCTGCTGAACCTCAAGCTGATCGCGATCGAGATGCACAGCCGCGAGTCGGTCGAGCTGCGCCTGCAGAAGAAGGGCCCGGGTCCGGTCACCGCCGGCGATATCCAGGTCGATCACGACGTCGTGATCGTGAACCCGGAGCTCGTCATCGCGAACCTGACCAAGCCGACCGAGCTTGCGATGACGCTGAAGATCGAGCGCGGTCGCGGCTACCGGCCGGCAGTCCAGCGCCTCGAGTTCGAGGAGCAGAGCAGGCCGATCGGCCG
>JBATEA010000365.1:0-3835 GCA_049663745.1 Steroidobacteraceae bacterium
ATCGCCTCCATGCCCAGATCCTCGAAGGCGATCACTCTCGCACTTCGGATTGCTTTGGAAACGAGATAAGCGGCACCGCCGATCGCGATGAGATACGCCGCCTGGTGCTTCCTGATCGCTTCGATCGCGACGGGCCCACGTTCCGCCTTGCCGATCATCGCGAGCAAGCCGGTCTTCTCGAGCAGGAGGTCGGTGAACTTGTCCATGCGGGAGGCCGTCGTCGGGCCTGCCGGACCAACGGCCTCATTACGAACGGCATCCACCGGGCCGACGTAATAGATCACGCGGTTCTTCAGGTCCACGCCGGGCGGCAGGGCCTTGCCCGCATTCAGCAGTTCCGCGAGGCGCTTGTGGGCTGCATCGCGGCCGGTCAGCATCTTTCCGGAGAGCAACAGCGTCTGGCCGGGTTTCCAGCTCTTCACTTCGTCGCGCGTCAGCGCATCGAGATTCACGCGCTTCGCATCGGCCGCGGGCTGCCATTGCACCTTGGGCCAGCTTTCGAGCGGCGGCGGATCGAGTGCGACCGGCCCGCTGCCATCCAGCACGAAATGCGCATGCCGAGTCGCCGCGCAGTTCGGGATCATCGCGACGGGCTTCGAGGCGGCGTGCGTCGGGAAAGTCATGATCTTGATGTCGAGCACGGTCGTGAGCCCGCCGAGCCCCTGCGCACCGATGCCGAGCGCATTCACTTTCTCGTAGAGCTCGATGCGCAATTCCTCGAGCTTGTTCGCGGGGCCGCGCTCGAGCAGTTCGTGCATGTCGATCGGCTCCATCAGGGCCTCTTTCGCCATCACCATGGCCTTGTCGGCCGTGCCGCCGACGCCCAGCCCAAGCATGCCGGGCGGGCACCAGCCGGCACCCATCTTCGGCACGGTCGCGAGCACCCAGTCCACGACGGAATCCGACGGATTCAGCATCGTGAACATGGCCTTGTTCTCGGAGCCGCCGCCCTTGGCGGCGACGGTGACTTCAACGGTGTTGCCGGGCACGAGCTCGACATGCACGACGGCCGGCGTGTTGTCGCCGGTGTTCTTCCGTGCGAACAGGGGATCCGCGACGATGGATGGACGCAGCTTGTTGTCAGGATCCGTGTAGCCGCGGCGCACGCCTTCGTCCACCATCTGCTGCAGGCCGTGGTCCGTGTCCCAGCGCACGCCCATGCCGGCTTTCACGAACACGTTGACGATACCGGTGTCCTGGCAGATCGGGCGGCGCCCTTCGGCGCACATGCGCGAGTTCGTCAGGATCTGCGCGATTGCGTCCTTCGCCGCGGGCGACTGCTCGCGCTCATAGGCGCGGCCGAGGTGCTCGATGTAGTCGGTGGGGTGGTAGTAGGAGATGAACTGCAGCGCGTCGGCGACGCTCTGCACGAAATCGGTTTCACGGATCACGGGGCCTGCCATCGCCCCGGCATCTTAGCGCAGGAAAGCTGCCCCGCGCGTCAGGAAGGTGTAGTCGCCCTCGACGGCCATGAAGCTGATCAGGATCAGGAGGCACAGCGGCGGGATCAGGATCGCGAACTTCAGCGCGAGCCGCTCCCAGGCCATGTGCATGAAGATCGCGACGATGAAGCCGGCCTTCAGCAACATGAACAGGATGATCAGCGACCAGCGCAGCATCCCGTGCAGGTGGAAGTAATCCACCAGGTAGGAGAACGTGCTGAGCACGAACAGCAGCGCCCAGATCCACAGGTAGATCTTGAGCGGGTGTTGTTGACCTTCAGCCTGCGACATGGTGCCTCACCACAAGTAGAAGAAAGCGAAGATGAATACCCAGACCAGGTCGACGAAGTGCCAGTAAAGGCCCGCGACCTCGACCGTCTCGTAAGTGCCGCGCTTGTCGTAGAGGCCGGTGTGCACACGCCTCGCGACGGTCAGCAGGTAAATCACGCCGGCCGAAACGTGCAGGCCGTGGAAACCCGTGATCATGAAGAAAGCGGAGCCGAATTGCGGCGCTCCCCAGGGATTGCCCCAGGGCCGCACGCCTTCCAGGATCAGCTTGGTCCACTCGAAGGCCTGCATGCTGACGAAGGTCGCGCCGAGCGCGGCGGTCGCGACCATCAACAGGACCGTGTTGCGCTTGTTGCGCCGGTAGCCGTAATTGACCGCAAGCGCCATCGTGCCGCTCGATGTGATCAGCACGAAGGTCATGATCGCGATCAGGATCAGGGGGATATCCTGGCCGCCGATGTTCAGCGAAAACACCTGGCTTGGATTTGGCCACTTGACGGTCGTCGAGATCCGGACGTTCATGTAGGACGTCAGGAAGCAGGTGAATATGAAGGTGTCGGAGAGCAGGAAGATCCACATCATGGCCTTCCCCCACGGCACCGAGAACGCCTGCTTGTCCGCGGCGAAATCGGTCGCTACCTGCCGTAACGGGGGCAGGGCAGCAGCTTCTGCATCATGGGCCATTGGCGGAGCTTCCCCTTACATGAACAACAGGACGCCGAACACGACCAGCCATACCAGCAACAGGAAATGCCAGTAGACCGAACAGAGCTGCAGGCTCAGCCGCAGGTCAACCAGTTCCGCGCCGGCCGCGAATCTGGAAACGGTGCGCCCCAGCACCCACAGGCCGCCGATCAGATGCAGGCCGTGGACCGTGGTCAGCACGTAGAAGAACGCGACGCCGGGGCTGCCAGAAATGAAATACACCGACGGCCCGACCTGCTGCCAGGCCATCAGCTGGCCTACGAGAAAAGCCACGGACAGCATGCCGCCGACGACGAGCGCCGAGCGGGCGCCGCTTCTCTTTCCATGGTCAGCTGACCAGCGCGCGCGCTGCAGTGCAATGCTTGCGCCCACCAGCACCAGCGAATTCACCCACAGGATGTTCGGGATCGCGATGCTGCACCAGGCTCCGGCATGCATGCGCATCGCGTAGGCCGAGATGAACAGGCTGAAGAGCGACGTGACGACCGCCATGAAGATCCACAGGCCGATGCGCTGCGGCGCCATGCGTATCGCGCCAACATCGCCTTTCTCGTCCTGGCTCTCCCAGGATTTCGCGGTCAGACGACTGGCCACCAGGAACCAGACGACGACGCCGCAGGCAAGCGCCGTGAATATGGCGGTGTTGGTCACTGATGCTTTCCGTGATCCCTGCCGGCCCCCAGCTTCGGGTCCACGGGCACGTTCTGCGGGATGAAGTCCTCTTTCGCGCCCGGCACGCTGTAGTCGTAGGCCCAGCGATAAACGACCGGCAGTTTCGGACCCCAGTTGCCGTGATGCGGCGGGGTGTCCGGCGTCTGCCATTCGAGCGTCGTCGCGCGCCAGGGATTCGGCGGCGCTTTCTCGCCCTTCCACAGGCTCGTGATCATGTTGTACAGGAACACCACGACCGAGGCCGCGACAAAGAGCGCGGCGATCGTGATCGCGGCATTGATCGTGTGCACTGACTGCGGGAGGAAATCCGTGTCGCCCAGGGCGTAGTAACGGCGCGGCACGCCCAGGATGCCGAGGTAGTGCATCGGCAGGTAGATCGCGTAGGTGCCGAGGAATGTCATCCAGAAATGCACCTTGCCGAGCGTCACGTTCCACATGCGGCCCGTGATCTTCGGGTACCAGTGATAGATCGCGCCGAACACCACAAGGATCGGCGACACGCCCATCACCATGTGGAAGTGCCCGACGACGAAATAAGTGTCGGACAGCGGCAGGTCCACCGTCACGTTGCCGAGGAACAGGCCGGTCAGCCCACCGTGCACGAACGTGAAGATGAAGCCGATCGCGAACAGCATCGGCACGGTCAGGTGGATGTCGCCCTTCCAGAGCGTCAGCACCCAGTTGTAGACCTTGATCGCCGTCGGTACCGCGATGATCAGCGTCGTGGT
>JBATEA010000366.1:0-1746 GCA_049663745.1 Steroidobacteraceae bacterium
GATCAAGTACTCGACCGTGCAGAACTGGTACCCCGGCGACGAAAAGGGCGTCGGCGGCATCTACAACTTCGTGACCAAGCGCGGCGACTGCCGCGGCCGCAATTCCAGGATCTCCTGGACCCAGGTCGAGACGGGCTCGGCGATCACCTGGAAGTATCCAAGTTGCATCCTGCGCGGCGACGATTCGGTGGGCGAGTTCTACTCGGTCGCGCTCGCCAATCACTACCAGCAGGCCGACACCGGCACCAAGATGATCCACATGGGCCGCAATACCCGCTCGACCATCATTTCGAAGGGCATTTCCGCCGGGCACGGGCAGAACGCCTATCGCGGCCTGGTCAAGATCCTGCCGGGCGCCGAGGGCGCGCGGAATTACACGCAGTGCGACTCGCTCTTGATGAGCGAGACCTGCGGGGCGCACACATTTCCCTACATCGAGGTCAGAAACCCGAGCGCTGTTGTCGAGCACGAAGCTTCGACTTCGAAGATCTCGGATGACCAGTTGTTCTACTGCCTGCAGCGCGGCATCGCCGCCGAAGACGCCGTCAACATGATCGTCAATGGCTTCTGCAGGCAGGTCTTCAAGGAGCTGCCGATGGAATTCGCCGTCGAGGCGCAGAACCTGCTGGCCGTCAGTCTCGAAGGAGCCGTCGGATGACGATTCTGGGCGTACGGGATTTGCGCGTGCGCGCCGGGGAGCGCTTGATACTCGACGGCGTGTCGCTCGAGGTCGGCGCCGGCGAGGTGCACGCGATCATGGGGCCGAACGGCTCCGGCAAGAGCACCCTGACTGGCGTGCTGGCCGGCCGGCCGGGTCTCGAGGTCATCTCCGGCACCGCGACCTACCTCGGCCGCGACCTGTTCGCGATGCCAGCCGAGGAACGCGCGCGACAAGGCCTCTTTCTTGCCTTCCAGTATCCGGTCGAGATTCCCGGCGTCAACAATGTCTACCTGCTGAAAGCCTCGCTGAATGCGCTGCGCAAGCACCGCGGCGAACCGGAGCTCGACGCCTTCGAGTTCCTGAACCTCGTACGAGCGAAGATCCGCCAGATGCAGATGGACGAAAGCCTGTTGAATCGCGGCGTCAATGAGGGCTTCTCGGGCGGCGAGAAGAAGCGCAACGAGATCCTGCAGATGAGTCTGCTGGAGCCGACGCTGGCGCTGCTCGACGAAACGGATTCGGGCCTCGACATTGACGCGCTGAAAGTCGTCGCGGATGGCGTCAACGCGCTGCGTTCGCCCACGCGCGCGATCGTGATGGTTACCCATTACCAGCGGCTGCTGGATTACGTCGTGCCCGACCAGGTCCACGTGCTGGCGGGCGGCCGCATCGTCAAGAGCGGCGGCCGCGAACTCGCGCTCGAACTCGAGCGGCGCGGCTACGACTGGCTCCGCGAAGGAACGGCCGCCGCATGAACGCAGAATCCGTATTGGAGCGGATCGCTGCGAGCCATGCGGGCCAGGTGGCGCGCATGGCAGGCGGCGCGGCCTGGGCCCGGCGCCGCGAGCATGCGCTGGCCAGGGTACTGAAGCGCGGCCTACCGGACCGTCGTGACGAGAACTGGAAATACCTCGATCACGCGAAGATCGCGGAGCGCGCATTCGACGTCCTGCCGCGCAACGAGGTGACCGCCGGCCAGATAGCACCCTGGCTCCTTCCAGTGCCCGACGCGCGCCGGCTCGTGCTGATCGATGGGCGCCATGAGCCAGCGCTTTCGGACCCGGAACCCGCGGCCGGCGTCATGG
>JBATEA010000367.1:0-2411 GCA_049663745.1 Steroidobacteraceae bacterium
CCTCGGCAAGCCCCGCGGCTCCCGGCCGATCGCTGATGACGGCGACAATGCGCCCGGCAATGCGGCCTTCCGCCACGGCCGCGGCCAGTGCGAGCATGTTGGAGCCGCGCCCCGAAATCAGCACGGCGAATGCCAGCGCGCGCTCCATCAACCGATCTGCACGCCCTCGCCGGGGCAAGCCTCGCCGATGATTGCGGCGCGCTCGCCGCAGGAATTCAGAAGCGCAACCGCTGCGTCGGCGGCTTGCGGCGGTACCAGCACCACCATGCCGATGCCGCAGTTGAAGGTGCGGTACATTTCCGCATCGGCGATACCGCCGGCATCCTGGATCCATTGCCAGACCGCATCGCGCCGCAATGCGCCCGGGTCCAGGCGGACGCCGAGGCCCTCGGGCAGCACCCTCGGGATGTTGTCCGTGAGGCCACCGCCCGTGATATGCGCAATCGCGTGGACATCCGCCGATTGCAGCAGTTGCAGCAGCGACTTGACGTAGATCCGTGTCGGCTCCATCAGGAGGTCGAACAGCTGCGCGCCACCGATCCGTGTTTCGGCATCGGCATGCGTCTCCGCGACGAGCCGGCGGATCAGGGAGTAGCCGTTGGAATGCGGACCCGAAGACGCGAGTCCGATCACCGCATCGCCGGCGCGGGTTTGCGTTCCGTCAACGATGCGGTCCTTTTCCACGACCCCAACGCAGAAGCCGGCGAGATCGTAATCGGCTCCGGCGTACATGCCGGGCATCTCCGCGGTCTCGCCGCCGACCAGCGCGCAACCCGCGAGCTGGCAGCCCGCGGCAATACCCGCAATGACCCGCGCGGCAACGACCACCGACAGTCGACCGGTCGCGTAGTAGTCCAGGAAGAAGAGCGGCTCGGCGCCTTGCACCACGACATCGTTTGCGCACATCGCGACCAGATCGCGGCCGACGCCGTCATGACGGCCCGTGTCGATCGCGAGCCGCAGCTTTGTCCCGACGCCGTCGGTGCCGGCGACGAGCACCGGTTGTCGCCAGCGGCCGACAGGCAACTCGATCATCGCACCGAATCCGCCGACGCCTGCCAGGACCTCGGCCCGGTGAGTGCGGGCGACATACGGCTTGATCTTCTCGACCAGCGCTTCGCCGGCCTCGATATCGACGCCGGCATCCCGGTATGTCAGCGGTTTGCGTGGGGTCATCGGTCCGGATCGGGCGCTGGAGGGGAGGCCCGTGCACCGGGCAGTGTACTATTGTAATGATGAAACGGACGCGACGCTGGCTCGCAGCATTCGCCATCGCGGCGCTCACGCCGCAGGCTGGCGCGGCATCCCTTGGCGACATGTACTCGGTGACCGTGCCGGTCACCGGTCAGGGCGAGTCCGCCCAGCAGGCGGCATTTCGCGAAGCAATGCGCGACATCCTGATCCGCGCCACGGGGCGCCGCGACGCGCCGGATCTCGAGAGCCTGGCGCCGCTGGTCTCCCAGGCCGGTCGCTATGTGTTGAGTTTCCGCCGCGCGACCAGCAGCCAGCTGGCCGTGAGCTTCGACGGTGCGACCATCGAAAACGCGATCGATGCCGCCGGCCTGCCATTCTGGGGTCCGGACCGGCCATCGACGCTGGTCTGGCTTGCCGTGGATCGCGGCGGCCGGCGCAGCCTGGCGACCGCCGGCGACGAGAGGCAGCGTGTCGAGCGCGCTGCCGCCCGCCGCGGCATCCCGCTCGTGTGGCCGGGCGCCGGCGACGATCTCGTCCGCGGTCTGCAACAGGCCTGGTCGGGAGACCACGGGCCGCTCGTGAATGCGGCGCGCCGCTATGGCGCGGACGGCGTGCTGATCGGGCGCGCGACGGTGACGGCGGCCGGCCAGGCCTCGGTCGAGTGGACATTCGCGTCGGCCGGCCTGTCCGCAGAAACCACGGGCGATCTCGAATCCGGTCCGGACCTAGCGGCGGACCGCTACGCAAGCGCTTACGCGTCGCGCAATGCCGGCCAGCGTGTCGAGCAGCTCGTGACGGTCACCGGCGTCGACTCGCTCGAGGCCTACGCACTGGCGCTGCGAACCCTCGGGCGCCTGCCGCTCGTGCGCGGCGTGGCAGTGGACGAGGTGATGCCGGATGCCGTGTCATTCGCCCTGACGGTTCGCGGCGATCCGGATGCATTGCGCCAGGCGATCCGGCGCGAAGGAAAGCTGGTGCCGGTGGACGAATCGCGAATGATCTTCGCGCTGGCTCCATGAATCTGGCAACCATTCCAAATGTGATCTGCGTCTTGCGGATGGTGCTCGCAGTGCCGATCGTCTGGCTGCTTGCCGAAGGTCATTACGGGGCAACATTGATCCTGTTCGGAATCGCGGCGGTGTCCGACGCCCTTGATGGTTATCTTGCGAAAACATTCAACTGGGCGACGGATCTGGGGAAAGTGCTCGATCCGGTGG
>JBATEA010000368.1:0-9316 GCA_049663745.1 Steroidobacteraceae bacterium
GCGAAGTAATCCGCCGCGAGCGCGACGCATCCTGGCTGCGCGAGGAGCTGGCTCGATGAATCTCGCAGGATTTCTCGCCATGGGCGGTTACGCCTCCTACGTCTGGCCCTCATTCGGGCTGACAGTGATGGTGCTGCTCTACAATGTGCATGCGGCAAGGCGCCATCATGCCGTGGCGCGTGAACAGGCCTTGCGCCGCCTCGATACATCGAGGAAGCAACCATGACGCCGCGCCGCAAGCGGCTTCTGGCGGTCGTCGCGATCATTGTCGGCGTCGGCGCGGCGGCCGCCCTTGCGACACTCGCATTCGAGGACAACCTGCTGTACTTCTACAGCCCGTCGCAGATCCTTGCCGGAGAGGCGCCCGCGGGCAGGACTTTCCGGATCGGCGGCCTGGTCACGACAGGCAGCGTGCAGCGTGCCAGCGGTTCGCTCGAGGTCCGCTTCGTCGTCACCGACAACCGCCAATCGGTCCCGGTCAGCTACTCGGGGCTGCTGCCCGACCTGTTCCACGAAGGTCGCGGTGTCATCGCGCACGGCCACCTGACCGCATCCGGCGAATTCGTGGCGGATGAAGTGCTGGCCAAGCACGATGAAAACTACATGCCGCCCGAGGTCGCCGAGTCCCTGAAAATGCCGACACCTGCGAGGACGACGGAATGATTCCCGAGATCGGCCATTTCGCACTGATACTCGCGTTGCTGCTGGCGATCGCGCAGGCTTTCTTCGGGCTGGCCGGTGCGGCCCTGGGGAAGGGGCCCTGGATGCAGGCGGCCCGCTCCGCGGTTGCCGGACAGTCGGTGTTCATCGCGACCGCCTTTGGCACCCTCGCATGGGCGTTCATCAACAAGGATTTCTCGGTCCTCTACGTTGCGACAAATTCGAATTCGCAGCTGCCGCTCTTCTATCGCATTGCTGCGATCTGGGGCGCGCACGAAGGATCGCTGCTGCTGTGGGCACTGGTCCTCTCGGGCTGGTCGCTCGCGGTCACCGCTCTCAGCACCAGCCTGCAGCCGCAATTTCGCAGTCGCGTGATCGGCGTACTCGGGGTGATCAGCATCGGTTTCCTGCTGTTCATGCTGACAACTTCGAATCCCTTCCAACGGCTGCTGCCTGTGCCAGCCGAGGGGCACGACCTGAATCCGCTATTGCAGGATTTCGCGCTCACCATCCATCCGCCGATCCTCTATACCGGCTATGTCGGTTTCTCGGTGGCTTTTGCGTTCGCATGCGCGACGCTGATCGAGGGGCGCCTGGACGCGGCCTGGGCGCGCTGGACCCGCCCTTGGACCCTTGCGGCGTGGCTGTTCCTGTCAATCGGCATCGCCCTCGGCAGCTGGTGGGCATATTACGAACTGGGATGGGGCGGCTGGTGGTTCTGGGATCCAGTCGAGAACGCCTCATTCATGCCGTGGCTCGCGGGCACCGCGCTCATTCACTCGCTTGCCGTGACCGAAAAGCGCGGCCTGTTCAAGAGCTGGACCCTGCTGCTGGCGGTCACCGCATTCTCGCTGTCGCTGCTCGGGACGTTCCTGGTACGTTCCGGCGTACTGATCTCCGTGCATGCATTCGCGACCGATCCCGCGCGCGGCATGTTCATCCTGGGCTTCCTGACATTCGTGATCGGCGGTGCGCTGCTCCTGTACGCCTGGCGCGCGCCTCAACTGAAATCGGCTGCCGGCTTTGAACTCACGGCCCGCGA
Organism: Steroidobacteraceae bacterium; assembly: GCA_049663745.1. Lineage (GTDB taxonomy): Bacteria > Pseudomonadota > Gammaproteobacteria > Steroidobacterales > Steroidobacteraceae > SCUD01. The sequence goes on from JBATEA010000368.1 coordinate 1,703, forward strand.
GAGCTTCCTGCTGTTCAACAACGCATTCCTGGTTGCCGCGCTCGGGCTGATCTTGCTCGGCACGCTGTATCCGCTCTTCATGGACGCGCTCGAACTCGGCAAGATCTCCGTCGGTCCGCCTTACTTCAACATGGTATTCATGGTCCCGATGCTGCCCTTGCTGCTGCTGCTCGGCATCGGCATGCATTCCACCTGGAAGAGAAGCCGGCTTCTGCCGATGCGCAATCGCCTGCTCGGCATCGCAGCCGCTGCGCTTCTCATTGCCGTCATCGCGGTCGTCGCGGTTTACGGCGAGTTGCGCTTCATGGCCATCATTGGATTCGCGCTGGCGCTGTGGGTGATGGGCTCCGCGCTGCTGATTCCGCTGTCCCGGCTGCGTGCCGGCCAGGCGTTGCCTGGGGCGGTGCTCGGCATGGCGGTGGCGCATTTCGGCGTCGGGCTCGTGACGCTCGGCATCACCGGCGTGCAGTCCTTCAAGATCGAGAAGGACGTCGCGCTCGCGGTCGGCGAGGCGGCGTCGATCGCCGGCTACGACTTCCGGCTGTCGGCGTTGCGGGACGTGCGCGGACCCAATTTCGCGGCGGTCGAGGCGGACGTCCTCGTGTCGAAGGACGGCGCCACGATCACCACCCTGCATCCGCAGAAGCGCCAGTACAATTCCGGCGGCAACCCGATGACCGAAGCCGGCATCGAGGTTGGCGCAGGCCGCGACCTGTTCGCAGCGCTCGGCGAGGACCTGGGGCAGGGGCGCTGGAGCCTGCGCCTGCAGTACAAGCCGCTGATCCGCTACATCTGGCTGGGCGCCCTGCTGATTGCGCTCGGCGGCGGAATCGCCGGCCTCGACCGGCGTTACCGGCGCGTCACCGCGGCTGAGCCCGCGCTCGGTACTGCAACCGCGGACGTCCGGCGATGAAGCCAGCCCTGCGCTTCCTCGGACCTGCGGCCGTGTTTGCCGCCCTGGTCGGATTCTTCATCGTGGGCCTGCAGAGGGATCCCAGCGAGATCCGCTCGCCATTGATCGGCAAGCCGGCACCCGCATTCGCGCTCGAATCGCTGAGTGATCCTTCCTTGCGCGTCGGGTCGGCCGATTTCCCGGGACAGCCCTGGCTGCTGAATGTCTGGGCAACCTGGTGCGGCGGCTGTCGCGAGGAACACGAAACGCTCCTCCAGATCGCACGTGAGGACCGGGTCCCGATGATGGGACTCAATTGGCGTGACGACCGGGCGCTCGCCCTGCAATGGCTGACCGAGCTCGGCAACCCCTATGTCTCGGTCGCATTCGATCCCGTGGGCCGCACTGCCATCGACTGGGGCGTCTACGGCGCACCTGAAACATTCCTGGTCGGCGCCGATGGCAAGGTGCTGCGCAAGCGCATCGGCGTGATGACACCCGAGATCTGGCGCAGCGAATTCCTGCCCTTGCTGCCGGCGACGGGGAAGGGCTCCTGATGCGCGCAGCATTGCTCATCGCCTCGCTTCTTGTCGCGGGCAGCGCATTCGCCATCGATGCCGAGCGCCTCGACGATCCGGTGCTGCAGGAGCGCTACGAGAAGTTGCTGCACGAATTGCGCTGCCTGGTGTGCCAGAACGAAACCATCGCGGATTCGAACGCGACGCTTGCGGCCGATCTGCGAAGTGAGCTCCGCGAGATGATGAAAGCTGGCAAGACCGATGCGCAGATCCGCACATTCCTGACCGAACGCTACGGCGACTTCGTCCTGTACATGCCGCCCGTCACACCGCGCACCTGGCTGTTGTGGGCGGCGCCGGTCCTGCTGCTGTTTGGCGGGGCGGCGGTGGCCGCACTGGTCGTCGTTCGCCGGTCTCGTACCGCCCGCGCCAACCCGGCGGCGCTCGAAGAAGAACCGGACAAGCCGTGACATTATTCATCGCCATTTGTGCGCTGCTGACGGCGCTGGCCATCGCCTTGCTCGTATGGCCACTGCTGAAACCCGCCGCCAGCGGGGAGGCCGAACCGCAGCGCGCGAACATCGCGGCGACCATCGTCGCGGCTGGTCTGCCCCTGGTCGCTTTCGCGGCCTATTTCTGGGCCAGCGACTGGCGCTGGGGCGAGGCCCAGCAGGTCGCAGAGCCGACCATGGCCCCGGACATCCAGCACATGGTGACCCAGTTGCAGGCGCGCCTGACGCAGCAGCCGGATGATGTCGAGGGCTGGAAACTGCTGGGCCGGTCGGCGACCGTGCTGGGCAACTATCCCGTTGCGCGCGATGCATTTTCGCAAGCCTACACGCGGAGCGAAGGGCAGGATCCCGAGGCCGTGGTCGGCTATGCCGAATCACTCGTGCTGAATGACGAGCACGAGATCGACGGACAAGCCGCGGAACTTTTCGAGAAAGCCGCCACGATGGCGCCGGACAATCCCCGTGCCTTGTGGTACGGAGGCATCGTCGCCTATCGTCGCGGCGACCTCGCGCTGGCGCAACAACGCTGGGTGGAGTTGCAGAATCACGACCTGCCGCCGGACCTGCGGCAGCTGGTCGCCGAACGCCTGTCGGAACTCGAGAAGCAGCCGAATGCATTGGCGCCGCATGTTCCAGCGTCGAACGTAGCGGCGCCGAGTCCACAGGCGCCGATTCCGGCCGGCGCTTCCGCAAACATTTCGGTCCAGCTGGCCCCCGCGCTCGCCGCCGGGATTCCGACCGGGGCCACCTTGTTCGTGATCGCTCGTCGCGGAGAGGGCGGCCCGCCGCTCGCCGTCGTCCGCCGCCCGGTTGGCACCTGGCCCGCCGCGATCAGGATGTCGGACGCCGACGCGATGATTCCGGGCACTTCACTCGCCACCGGGGGACCGGTTCGCCTGATCGCCAGAGTCTCCCGCTCCGGCCAGCCCACGGCGACGAGCGGCGACCCCTACGGCGAGGTCAGCTATGATTTCGCCACGACCAAACCGGTGAACCTGACGATCGACCGGATCGTTCCCTGATTCAGCGCCCGGAGGAGATTCATGGGCCGGGCCGCCGTCGATTATCGCTTCCAGCGCATCCCTTCTGTATTCCGCTACTACCCCAGGGCGGTATTCGCCCGGCGCGCCGCGCTGGTTCCGCCAGGTGGAACGGTACCGCGCCTGCAAGGCAGCGCGGAATTTGTGCGCGCGCGAGCGAGCCACCTGAAGCGCTATCGCATGGCCTGCGGGTTCTCCGGCGAAGGCAGCCTGCCGATCACCTATCCGCATGTGCTGGCAATGGGATTGCATGTTGCACTGCTGACGCACCCGCAATTCATTGTCCGACTGATGGGCCTGATTCATGTCGCCAACGAGATCAATCAGTTCCGGCCCATGCCGGAGGATGGCAGCTACCGCGCGCGGGCCTGGGTGGAAGGTCACCGGGACAGCGACCGCGGCCATGAATTCGAGTTGTTCACCGAGTTCGAGGACCGACAGGGCACAGCCTGGCACGAGAAGTCCACGCTGCTCGCGCGGCGCGCAGCGAGTGGCGGGCAGGCGGCGCGCAGCGGGCGCCAGACCCTGCGCTATGAAAAGCCGACCGCAGCGGATTCACCGGTGACGGTCAATATCGAGGCATCGCGTTCGATCGGGCGCCGCTATGGCTGGCTCGCCGGGGACCTCAATCCCATCCACCTCGGCGATCGCGGGGCGCGCCTGTTCGGATTCCCCTCTGCGGTCGCACACGGCATGTGGTCCATGGCGCGTTCACTCGCGGCACTCGGGCCAGGACCCTTGACGCCGCCAGTACGCATTCACGTGGAGTTCAAGCTGCCGCTGTTGCTGCCTTCGACAGCGCGGCTCGAGCATTGGCCGCGCGATGGCCGGCATGTTTTCGTCCTGAAGGACGGCGAGGGCCAGCGGCCGCACCTGGCGGGATCCACGCGGCCCGGCTGAGAAAAGATGAGGCGATTCAGCGACTGGTTGATGCGCGGCGTACTCCGCGCCAAGCCTGGCGAAGAGTCGGCCGTCGGACTGGCTTTCGCCTACTTCTTCATGCTGCTGTGCGCCTATTACCTGTTGCGCCCGGTGCGCGATGCGATGGCGATCAGCGCCGGCCTCGAGAACTTGCGCTGGCTGTACACGGGAACTTTCGTGTCGATGATGGTGCTCTCGCCGCTCTTTGGCGTGCTCGTCTCGCGCGTACGCAAGCAGTTCCTGCTGCCAATCACCAACTTGTTCTTTGCCTCCAACCTGCTGGTGTACTACCTGTTGTTCAAGGTGATGCCCGACGCGTTCTGGGTCGCGGCTTCCTTCTTCGTCTGGCTTTCCGTCTTCAACATGTTCGCGGTGTCGGTTTTCTGGAGTTTCATGGCGGACGTGTTCCGCGATGAGGAGGCCAAGCGGCTGTTCGGCGCGATCGCGGCGGGAGGCGGCACCGGCTCGATTGTCGGATCATTCGTGACCCAGGACATCGTACCGGCGCTCGGGGTGGATGCCGTCGTGGGTCTCGCGATGCTGCTGCTGATCGGCACGCTGCCCTGCATACGCGGCCTGGCCCGCTGGGCCCAGGCGCGGCATGGGCATTTCGTCCTGCCGCCAACGGATCCGGAAGCGCGCATCGGCGGCGGTGCGTTGGCTGGCCTGCTTCTCGTCGCGCGCTCGCCGTACATGCTCGGAATCTTCGCGATCATCGCCATTGGTTCGATCACGGGCGTACTGATGTACAACGAGTTGCTGCGGCTGGTTGGCGACACCTATCCGGACGTGGCCGGTCGCACGCAGTTCTTCGCGCGTCTCGACATGGCGGTGAATATTCTCGCCTGGGTATTCCAGGGCTTCGTCGTCGCGTGGCTGATCCGGACGGTCAATCTTTCCGGTGCGCTCATCGTCATTCCGATCGCCGCACTGGTCTCGTTCGTCGCGCTGTCATTCACGTTCGTCGCGGCAACGCCGATCCTGATGGTGCTGGCCGGTGGCCAGGTGATCCGCAGGGCAGGGGAGTTTGGCATCGCAAAGCCAAGTCGCGAGGTGCTGTTCACGATCCTGGACCCGGAATCCAAGTACAAGGCCAAGAACTTCATCGACACGGTCATGCAGCGCGGCAGCGACTGGGTCGGCGTGTGGCTGCACGTGTTCCTGCAGTCTCTGGGCTTTGTCCTGTCCGGATTCGCCGTATTGTGCGGCGGTGGCATGATCGTCGGGGCCGCTATTTCCTGGAGCCTCGGCCGCTCGTTCGAGCGTCGGCGGGCCGGCACTTCTTGACCCGGCCGCAGTCGTACGGATCATGCAGACATTCACTCGGCGCGACGCCATGACCCTGATCGGAGCGCTGCTGGCGGCGCCGAATATGGCGCGTGCGGCGGCCGAACCGATGCAACGAATCATTCCCTCCAGCGGCGAGAAGCTACCGGTAATCGGCCTCGGCACCTGGCAAGTGCTCGACGTCCCTGCCTCGGGAACGGATTACGACGACGCACGCGCCGCCACACGCCGCTTTCTCGAGGACGGCGGCAAGCTGATCGACAGCTCGCCCATGTACGGCCGCGCCGAGGAACGGGTCGGCGACATACTCGCGGGTATCCGCCCGTCGCCGTCCGTTTTTCTCGCGACCAAGATCTGGACCCAGGGCCGCGGGGCCGGGGAGCGGCAGCTCGCGAATTCCCATCGCCTGATGCGCGCAAAGACGCTCGACCTCGTCCAGGTACACAACCTGCAGGATCTCGATGTCCACCTCGCGACCCTGCGCGAAGCCAAAGCGGCGGGCACCGTCCGTTACATCGGCGTGACCCATTACCTCGCAAGCGCACACGCGGAACTCGAACGCGTGATCCGGCGTGAGCACCCGGATTTCCTGCAGATCAACTATTCCCTCGCCGAGCCGCAGGCGGGCCAACGGCTCCTGCCGGTCGCTCGCGAGCTCGGTGTGGCGGTGCTGATCAATCGCCCTTTCATCAAGGGCGCGATGATCGACCGCGCCGCGGGGCGGCCGCTGCCGGCGGTGGCGAGGGACCTGGACTGCACGAGTGCTGCGCAGCTCTTCATCAAGTGGGTGCTGGGGGATGCCGCAGTGACCGTCGTCCTGGCCGGGACCCGCAATCCGCGGCACGCAGCCGAAAACCTGAAAGCCGCCTCCGGGACCTTGCCGAACGAGGCCCAGAGAGCCGCGATCCAGGGCTGGTTTGCGTCAATCTGAAGCTAGGGTGCACTCCCTAGACGCAATCCGCAGACTTGCGGCATTGGTTAAACCCGAGCATCGCAAGGAGCCCGCCGTGATCCAGAATTTCAAGACCATCCTGAATGCCCACATCGCCGCGCTCGAGACGACCCGCCGTGAAACCGGCAAGGTCATCGAACTCGCGATCAAGAAGAGCCAGAAGTTCCGTGAGCGCGCCCGCCACCAGGCGGATGGCGTCGTCGAGAACCTGGCCGGCGCCGCCGACGACCAGCTGACGGCCTTCGAGCAGGGCGTAAGCCGCATGATTCGTCGCATCGGCCTGCCGACCGCGAAGGACGTGAATGCGCTGACTCGCCGTGTCGAAGCCCTCGCCACGCAGGTCGAAGCGCGCGCCCGCAAGGTCAAGAAGACCGCTCGCCGCCCGGCTGCCAGGCGCGCAGCCTGACGGTGACTTCGAGCCGCTGGTGTACGATGGAACAATCCATCATGCACCAGCGGTTCCATGTCCACGAGTCCCAAGTCCAGTTCCGGACGCCGCACCCGCCAACGAATTCTCGACGTCACGCTGGCGCTCTATAACGCCCTCGGCGAGCCGAATGTCTCGACCTCGCTGATCGCCGCCGAGCTCGGGATCAGCGCCGGCAATCTCCACTATCATTTCCGCAAGAAAGACGAGTTGAGCGCCGCGCTGCTCGAGCAATTCGTCGCAGAACTCGATGCCTTGCTGCCACCCGCGGGCTGGCGTGCCGACAACGTCGAGGACGTCTGGTTTCTGCTGCACCTGATCCTCGAAGGGTTGTGGCGCTACCGGTTCCTGTTCCGCGACCTCTCCGGGATCATGGCCCGCGACCGGCGCGCCGGTACGAAGCTTGCGATGGTGTTCGAGCAGGCCGTGCAGGCATCGCGCGGCATCTGCCTCGGTCTCGTCGAGCGCGACCTCATGGTCGCTACCGGCTCCGAAATCGATGCGCTCAGCAACAACATCGCCGTGGTCGCCCTCTACTGGCTGTCATTCGAGTCCGCCCGCCACCCGCGCCAGGATGCCTCTGGTGCCGGCATGGCGCGCGGCGTCTATCAGGTGCTGATGCTTGTCGCACCGTTCTTGAAGCCAGAGGGGCGGCTGCATATGGAGCATCTGGCGCAGGAATATTTGACGAGAGAGAAGGGGAACTGACATCGGATCCCCTCCAGGCGGGGGCATGGACATGAGTGGAACCGTCGCCCGATACGCGAAAATCCGGGAACGCATGGTCCGCGAACAGATTGCGGCACGCGGGATACGGGATCCACGCGTTCTTGCGGCGATGCGCCGCGTGCCGCGCGAGCAATTCCTGCGCGAAAGCCTCGAGGAGTTCGCCTACCAGGACACGCCACTGCCAATCGAGTCGGATCAGACCATCTCGCAGCCGTTCGTCGTCGCGTACATGACCGAGTGCCTGCGCCTCAAGGGAGGCGAGAAGGCGCTGGAGATCGGCACCGGATCCGGTTATGCCGCGGCCGTGCTCGGTGAAATCGCCGCCGAGGTCTACAC